>QILU01000043.1 GCA_003233475.1 Ahrensia sp. | reverse complement strand
CAAATTGCAATGTACCTCTGTCACACCACGTTCAGCCTGTTACTGACCGAGATTGGGCTTCATTTCAAAAGAGACCGAACAACGGTTTCCCATGCCTGTGCCTTGATTGAGGATAAACGGGATGATTTGGCATTTGATGTTTTGGTTTGTCAGTTGGAATCCCTGCTTGGTGATGCAAGACATGCGATGAGTATTTGTGTTGAGTATGACCGGTATCAGGAGGGATTGAAGCCGGAAATCCGCTCGCCTGGTAGTATAGATTGTAACGGAAAAAGTACCTCCCAATGGGGAGACGGCCATGATTGAGCCGGTTTCCGCCAAGGCCAGCCTTCGGGTTCTTCGATTTCTTGAAGCCGTAGGTCGCGCAAATATTTCCAACTTTCAAGATGGTTCAAAAACCCGACTGCTCCTTAGTGGAACTGATAACGCAAAAATGGTCTGTCAACTGAGCCAGTTGGATGCTTTGCATAAGGCATCGTTGATTTCCATGGATGAGAACACTTGCGCATTGTCTTCATTGGGCAGGAAGCGAATAAAGCGCGCAAACGCGATCGCAAAAGGTGCGGTTGATGGCGGGTTTCAGGCGCAGCACCAAACCGTTGAGCGAAGTCAAAAACGGGTAGACGGCGTACTGCAGGATGTTGCAGTAAACACCAGTGAATCTCCTCTGCACCGGTTGAAAACCCGAAAGTCTTCGAACGGATCGACCTGGATTGATGACGCCGCTTATGAAGCCGGCGAACGGTTGCGAAAAGATTTCTCTCAGGGTCAGCTCATGCAAAAAGTAACTGCAAATTGGGATTTGGGAATGGGAAGCACATCGAACCAAAGTGGAGCGGGAGGGAAGGCAGATTTATCAAACAGCGCAATAGATGCACGAACCCGGTTGGAATCGGCATTGAATTTAGTCGGCCCGGAACTGGCAGGAGTACTAACGGACGTTTGCTGTTTCCTAAAAGGCCTTGAATGCGTTGAGCGGGAAAGGCGCTGGCCGCCACGATCGGCAAAACTAATGCTTCGAACCGGGTTAAACCTGCTCGCCCGACATTACGGAACCAAAACAGGGGGTTCGAAACCGGGAAAAACCAGAAAGTGGAACGTGCCGGGTTATCGGCCTGCACTGAGTCCCGATCCTGGGTAGTTTATTTGTCGTCCGCCAACGCCATCCGGGCGATGGCCTTAATTCGGGCGACCATGGAATTCAAACCATTTGATCTTTGGGGTGTCAGGTGTTCTTCCAATCCAATGGCCTTGAAAGTTTTCTGCTCGTCGGTGGCTAAAATTTCCTCAGCCGATTTGCCGGAAAATATGGAAAGTGCAATCGCCACCAGCCCACTCACGATATGGGCATCGGAAGCGCCGATGAAATGCACTTCTCCGTTTTGCACATTGCTAACCAGCCAAACCTGACTGACACATCCTTTGACCTTATTGCTTTCATTCTTTTCTTCTTCGGCTAAGGGCGTTAAGGCCCGGCCAAGCTCAATCAGATAGCCATACCGATCTTCCCAGTCGTCGAGGAAAGAAAAATTATCAATTATTTCTTCCAGTGAAGTGTTTAAGGTGAGCGGTTTTGTCATTTGGCGGAATTTTTGAAGATGAACATGTTGCGCTCTATGTAGGATGAAAGCGGCAGCTCGCCAAGCTTCAAGTTTTGCAGTGAAATATCTTGATGAGAACCATCAAATTTGACCGCGAGAATTTAACATTCGGTCATAATTTGCGTGGTTTTTATCCGTTTTGCCCTCGGGAAGGAACGCTTCTGTTCATGGAGTAACGAAGCATTAACCATCCCGGTTAAAAACCACCTTCTATTCGGGTTTTCTTGGATTAATTCGCCCTTTGGTCCGCATGATTAGTTTTCCGTTAAAGTCCCTGTGCGAAGTTCCACACCATGAGTTGCACCTGTATGTGTGCGATGAGGATTTGTATTGCGTTTCTCGATTTCAAAATTGTTCAATTGGTCATTTGTGCGCGCCGCCGGGCGTTGGGTGCATCCCTCCGTGGAAGCGGCGGATGATGCTTTTGAGGAACATTCCAGGTTCATATCCTCCCAGGCAATAATGGGCAGTATCGCTGTGCTGGCCGCTCCCGCCTATTTGGCAATTAACGGGTCGATTTCCGGGTTAGCCGCCGGATTATTTAGCGCTTTTACCTTGCCTTTGTTCTGGTCCTATCTGGTTTCTAAAACGGGAAGGCTGGATTGGGGAATAAAAGGCCTGCTTGTTTCGGTCGCTTTGATTATTATTACCTTGAGCCTTTTAACCGGTGGCGCGGGCTCTAATTTCTTGCCGCTACTGTTTATTTTACCGCTGGAAGCAGCAATTCGTAGCGGCAGAAGTGGCGCTTATTTTGGAATATTTTTAGCAGTAGCAGCCGGTTTTGGCGTAGTCGCCGCGCCTTCAATGGTAAGCGCGGAACTGACAACATTTATTCCGGATAGCTCTGGGATACCGGCTCTCATTGCTGCAATTTATACGATTTCTATTGCCTTAAGAATTGGCGCTTTCGAAGCACGGAGCAACGCGCGGTTGGTGGTCGAGAAAAATCGTTTTCGCCTGCTCGCCGATAACGCCACCGACCTTATTACCCGTCACGACGCCAATGGAGCAACGCTGTTTGCGTCTCCTGCAGCAAGACCGTTGTTTGGGACACCGGCTTCGGGTCTGTTGAAATCCGGCATGTTCGAAAAGATACATCTTCAGGACAGGATAATTTTTCTAAAGAGTTTATCGAACGCCGCCCATGACGGAAAAAGTCAGTCCTGCCAGTTTCGTATTCGCTGTAAAGGAAGCGGAGACAGGGTTTGGAAACAGGTAGAAATGCGTTGCCGCCCGGCGAAGGACCCCATCACCGGCCAGATTGAAGTTGTTTCTGTCACCCGTGACATCACTGAGGCGAAAGAAAAAGAAGCCATAATCAAACAAGCCGCAGAAAATGCTGAGGAGGCCAATCTGGCCCAAAGGCGGTTTTTGACCACAATGAGCCATGAATTGAAAACTCCCTTGAATGCCATTCTTGGGTTTTCAGATATTTTGAAGCAGGAAATATTCGGTAAATTGCCCCATGAGCGCCACCATGAATATGTTGGATTGATTCATGAATCCGGGGAGCATTTACTTAATGTTGTGGACGATTTGCTCGACATTTCTCGCATCGAGGCCGGCAGGTATGAACTTTCTTTGGAGACCTTCGCTGCAATAGATATTGCCGATGCAACAATAAAAATGCTGCAGCCAATGGCGGCAAAAGCTGAAGTAATTGTGTTGTGTGATGTATTGCCAACATTACCGGAATTAAACGCCGACCGGCGTTCCTGCCAACAGATATTGATCAACCTGGTATCCAACGCCATTAAATTTTCCCCGAAGGGTGGAACCGTAAGAGTAAGCGCCCATCAACATGGCCGCTCCCTAAAATTACGGGTCAAAGATACCGGCATTGGAATTGAAGAAAATTTCCTCTCCACAATTGGCCAGTCGTTCATGCAAGGCGATCACGGGCATGATCGGGAATATGAGGGCAGCGGATTGGGCCTTTCCGTAGTGAAAGGGCTTGTTGCTCTGCACAATGGCGAATTCGATATCAAAAGCACGGTGGGAAAAGGAACGACGGTTACCATAACTCTTCCTCTCAAAGCCCAGATTGCAAAGCCCGTTCCGGCAAATGAAGAAGCGCAGCTTGTGCATCTCAACGCAATTTCCCCACGCAAATCTAAATCTAAAATTCAATCGTCCAAATCGCTCAAAAAAGGAGACAGCCATGTACGCATATCGGCCTGAAGGCCTTAGTAATTCTTCCACTTCCTCGCATCCTGCAATACAGTTTTTGAAGGATCACCAAAGTCTTTGCGGTGGTGCGGTGCTTTCAGTTGTTGTCATGACAAGCATTTTTGTGAATGCGGTTTGGTATCAACCCGGCAAACACCCGTCGCCGCTTTTTTCAACGCGAAATGAGGTTCTGGTAAAGTCCATCACGCCAAAGGCCAAGCCCGCAGATGTAGCAATTGTTAAACCCCATAAGCGCAACAAACACAGCTCCCAGGTAACTGCTTCTTCAAAAGAACTGCTGCGGGAAGTGCAAACAGCTCTTTCTGTTCGCGGTTATTATACCGGTAAACTTGATGGGGTTTATGGCTCGCTCACCAAGAAAGCCATCTCAATTTTTCAAGGCGATAACAGCCTGAAGCAAGACGGTGTTGCATCTGTTCGTTTGTTGACGCAGGTTTTGATGTCCGCTTCTGCCCGACCCGAGGAAGTGCCGGTTCCAAAAACGAATGGGTTGGCGCAAGCACCGATCAAGGTAAAGACTGTTAAAGTTTCGTCTATTAAAAAGGCAGTGCATCCTGATGGTCTGATCGCAAAAATACAATCCGGTTTAAGAACCTACGGTTATGATGATTTGAAAGTTGACGGTAAAATGGGACAACAAACCGCAACCGCAATACAACGCTTTCAGTTGGATTATGGGATGAAAATCACCGGCAAACCTTCGAACGGAGTTTTGAAAAAGCTTCGTGAAATCGGAGCCTATACCAGCGGATAACCCTTTGCGCGTAACATCTGAATTTTGGGTCGGGGCGCTTTTACGGCGCGCCCAGGCCGGTGGTGCCTTTGTTGCCGTGGCTCATAAAGGGGCCGCGGAAGCAGGCGCCATTTTTGTTGTTACGAATAATCTCAGTGGAACGCTTGCCCTGTTGGGGCCTGCGCCTCAGATAGCTTATGATGATGCAGGTGATACTTCACGACAGTTCGAGTGGCTTCTAAAAAACGCTTCTGAGCGCGAAATAAACGAAAAAATCTCACGGGAGCGAAAATTTGATCCAGACATCTGGGTCATAGAAATAGAAGACCGCGAAGGCCGTTGTTTTGTTGATCAGATAATTGAGGACGAGGATTCTAACCCGTAAGTTTCGCGTGTTCCGTATTTGCGACATCGGTTGAACCAGCAGAAGTTGTCTCTGTTCGTAACGGTTTTCCCTCTTCGGTAAAACCTACATGTCTTACGCCATAGCCTTTTTGTTTTGGCCATTCTTCAATCGCGGCCAGGCAGGTTTCTTTCTTCAATTTGGCATAGAAGCGAATTGTTCGCGCAGCATTTTGCACGGACAGACCGATCGCAGGCTGAGAAAGCAATTGGATACGGTTAGCCTGCGCAGCTGGTACATCTGCCGCTCGAAGAAAAACGGCCAGGGTGTCACCGCTCTTATCATCTAAAATTTGATGTGCCGTTAGCGCATGCAATCCTTTGTGTTTTTGCATGAGTACCACCATCGCCTGTCGACTTCTCGCGATCGCCGCCCGCTCGAAAACCTGGGCAAAATTTTCAATTGCAAGAGGTTTGACGCTCGGGCTCTTCACGGCAATATCTAAATTTCCACCACGGGCAGCGGCTGCCAGTAGATTGTTCTCAGCGCTTGTCAGTTCTGTATTTTTGGCGGCAACCGGAATATTTACACTATCCTCTTCAATTGGAGCAAACAGTGTTTCCACCCCGTGCTCGGTCATGTCTGAAGGCAGGGCGAAATTATCGGCCAGGGCTGAATTTACCGTATCACTGTTCAACCGTTTCAATCGCTTAATCAGCGTTGGTCCGATATCAGGCCGCGTTGCAACAATAGCTGAATGCTCGTCGCTTTTCATTTCAACAATACGCAGCAAATCAAGCTGCCCCAGTGTTCGCGATGAACTTAGTATCGGCCTTGCGATGTGCACTGGCTCCAAGGCGAAATAGAGCGCGATGGAGCGCGGTGTGTAATCACAATCGGAGATAATTTGGGCAATTTTTTGTTTTGTTGCTGTGCCTACCGTGCCGATGAGAAGATAAAATGCTTCTTTATATTGCTCGCTGGAAAAACGGTCGTGCTCTGTTGCGCTGCAAAACCTTTCGGTTGCCAGCGATAACAACTCATCTCTGGTCTGTGGTTCAGCCACCACTGGTGGGGATATTGAATTGTTTGAACTGGCGCGGTGAGCTGCAGCGAGCATGGAAGTGGTTTCCTGAAAACGAGTCTTGCGCCGACCATGCCCCAAAAATGTTTAGCAATCTGTTAACCATAAGCGGCCATGCTGAATTTTATTGCGTTCATTGCGCCCGATGCGGAAGTGAATTCTCTAATTGAACGAAAGTGCCATGGCGGATATATTGAAACTTGTGGGGAAAAGTTGCCGTACGCGCTCGGCTCGTGGTTCCAAGCCCGTGGGGCTGGAATCCGAAGCAGAAGTTATTATTTTTCCAGGAGTGCGTTATGAGCGCCATGCCGATGGCCTCGCCGATAAGCTGGAAAACAATCTTCGCCGGTCGAAGTTGTCGCCATTGCCTAAGAGCAATTAGGATACTCAAATCAAATCTCACGACACCTAACGCGCTAAGTATTTTCTTCTTCCAAAATTATATCGAATTTCTCGCATGATGCATCGTTGAGGAACTTAGACACAGCAGATTTCCAACTGGAGTCTGCTTCAAGCGCTCGGATCAAAATAAACCCTTGATTGGACACAGATTGAACAAGCACCGATTTGTCGACCTGTTCTGGCGGGTTTTTCCTTATCTGAGCCATTTGCACTGCATTAACAACTATCAACGAAAGTTGCCGTTCAATTGCGGTACGATTATTAAAGCTATAAATATTGCGCCCCTGCCGATCAAACAGCGCAACGGACCAAAAAGGCAATTCACCTTTTGTCTCTACAATTAGCGGTGCCTCGTTGAGATTAAATCGGCACGCCGCAATTCCAAAAGAGGGATCGACAAAGGGCAATTGAGCAGTATCGCTTCCCGGTTGAGCAACAATGGAAAATTGCCAGGGTTCACCCACCTGCTCCAATTTCGCCCAGGCATCTTTTGTGGCGTAGGAGGGTATCAGCAGCACAATTAGAATATGCACTATGCCGGCCAAAACAAGGCCGACCGTTGTAATGTAGAGCAGCCGCTTCACGGGCTGCACTCCAGTAATTCCAAGGATGGCATTTCCGGATCCACGATCCCGCTGGTGCTGGTAATCGGACTGTCATAAAGACGAAAAACCAGCTGAAAGGGCTCAGGGCCGGATGTTTTCAACCAATTGCCTGATACAAGCTTTGGTCCGGTTCGTATAATAAAGCGCCCGCCGGGTTCCCTCAAAATTGATTGGGAGATAATTTTGACGGCATTGCCATTCTCGTTCAGCACGGATTGCCCATTCATCCGGTGAGCGGAAAGTGTCCACAGGCGTGCGGGAGGTGTTTGCCCTTCAAGTTGATACTGGCAATTGAGCAGTAGCTTATTTCCGTCTTGATCGGTTATCGCATTAAAAGTAAGCCCTTCCGCCGCTCCCAAAGGAACTTCACCTTCAGCTGCTACTTTAGCTTTGGTATAGGGATCAGCGCTTGTGCTGCCGGCCGCCGGCCAGGCGGTCCATTGACCAATGTTCAAGGCACCAAAGCCATTATTACTTTGAATAGAATACCAGGACAGAGCTCCACCCAATCCAAGGCCAATTGTTAAGACCAATAAAATTTCAATGAAAGACCGCAAGTTGCTAAATATCCGGCTGCATTAGAGTGCGTAAATTCTCAGTCATTACTGTGTCCTGTGCACTTCGTCCTTAACCGCCGATACCGTGATTGCCTTGAGAGGGGGAGCGGTGCGAAGTGTATTTTGCAATTCGCGCAACAGCTTCGTGCTTTCGATTGATAGTGGTTTTTGGCGAACCACGTTTACAGGTATATCGGCGGGTTTGTCGGCATCCACGTTCACAACTTGAAGTTTCGGTTGGGATTTTTCCGCTTCCACAAAGGGCAGGGGGCGAATATCAATATTCTTGTGAGCATAGGTCATAAATTTTTTCCACGTCATCGCCGGCAAGCGTCCACCGGTCAATCTGTTGGTTGGCCCATAATTGTCGTTACCAAACCAGACCGCGGCCACATAATTACCCGTGTAACCAACAAACCAGGCATCGCGATACGCCTGGGTTGTCCCGGTTTTGCCGGCTGTCCTGATACCATCCAGCTTGGCCCGGCGTCCGGTACCCCATTCAGGTACCTGAGACAGCATTTCATTCATTGCTCTTGCGGTGTCTTCCGACAGGACCTTAACAGGTTTTGTTCCGTCTTTTTTGAAGTCGTAAAGTAGTTTCCCGGTTGCATCTGAGATCAATAATATGGAATGGCGGTTGGTGGATTTGCCTCCAGTCATAAACACTCCAAATCCTGTGGCCTGTTCAATGACGGTCATTTCATTTGTACCCAGCGGCATCGCGGGTTCGGCTGAAAGGGGGGAATCCACCCCCATTTTCCTGGTAAGCTCTACAATTCCGCCGCGACCTAATTCTTCAGCCAATCGAACGGGAACCGTGTTTATAGACTTCACCAAAGCCCGGGTCAGATCCACAGTTCCAAATGAACGCCCGCCATAATTCCGGGGCGTCCAGCCGCGGATAGTAACCGCACGCGCACTATACTTGCTGGAAGGTTTGTAGCCCTGTGACATGGCGTACGCATAAACGTACGGCTTAAAGGAGGAGCCCGGCTGCCGCATGGCACTTGTGGCGCGGTTGTATTGGCTTTCCCCATAATCGTTTCCGCCCACCATGGCACGTACCTGTCCGCCATTTTCTATGACTACCATTGCCGCCTGATTGGTCTGATAATCCTCACCATATTGGCGAAGGTGGGTTTGTACGGAATCATCAGCGGCAGACTGCAGACTCGGATCCAGTGTTGTTTTTACAATTAATGTGTTGGTGGGAAAGCCTGCTGCAATTTCTTTCACCTTTTCAAAAGCGTAATCCAAAAAGTAATCTGGTGAATCTGTTTTATCCCTCGCGACAACATTGGCTGGTTCGCGACGTGCGTGAATTACCTGCCCCTCTGTCATGAAATTGGCCTGAACCATGTTGGTGAGAACATCGTTCGCCCGGGCGCGTGCAGCCGGAAGGTTTCTGTGGGGTGCGTATTTTGAGGGTGCTTTATAAAGCCCTGCGAGCATGGCCCCTTCAGCAAGGTTTACATCGCGAATGTTTTTGTTGAAGTAAAACTCAGACGCCGCTGCTGCCCCGTTTGTTCCTCCACCCATGTAGGCGCGATCCAGATACAGTTTCAAAATCTCTTTTTTACTAAGATTGTATTCAAGCCAAAGAGCCAGAAATGCTTCTTTGATTTTGCGCTGCAATGTACGTTCGTTGGTGAGAAATAAGTTTTTCGCCAGTTGTTGGGTTATGGTTGACCCGCCTTGAACAACCGAGTTCGCCTTGGCGTTTTCAATCATCGCGCGAATGAGACCATAAAAATCTATGCCATTATGTTCAAAAAACCGTCTGTCTTCGGTTGCCAATACGGCTTTGATGAAATGGTCGGGCAGGGCATCAAGGGGTTCAGCATCATCATGCAAAATACCACGCTTCCCGATTTCATTGCCGAAGCGATCCAAGAATGTAACAGAGTATTCTTGGCTGGCGCGCCAATTTTTGTCTGTTTCTTCAAACGCCGGTTTTGCCAGTGCCAACATCACGGTTGCTCCGACAACACCAATTGTCAGCCCTTCACACAATATTTCTACGATTGATTTCTTGAATCCGTAAACCCTGAATTTGCGAGAAAATATTGTGAGGGATTCCCATGTTTTACCTCCGCCCGATTTGAAACGATACAGGGCATCATCCACCCACGAATCGAAATTCATGAGCCAATTCCAGGAGGTCCATTTCTTCTTGGGTGCAAAAGGATCGCGCATAGGCTTTACGCGGGCTCCGCTTCGTGTTTGTGGTTGAATATCAAGTGTGGCATTTCTTTCTCCACAGTGTTGTCCAACATTTCATTGATCGGGGCAAGAGAATGTCTGGAAAACATGACAGTAAGATGAACGCGAAAAAAACACCTTTCTGGCAGACCAAGTCGCTGGCTCAAATGAGTGACCAGGAGTGGGAATCACTCTGTGATGGATGTGGCCGCTGTTGCTTGAACAAATTGGAGGATTGGGACACCAGAGAAATTCAATTCACCAACATCGCCTGTTCCCTGTTTGATAGCCACTCATGCCGTTGTAAAGACTACGAAAATCGCTTTAGCTTTGTGCCTGATTGCGTGAAACTTAAACCCGCTGATATACCCAAATACCCTTGGCTTCCCCCAACTTGCGCCTATCGTTTGATCTATGAAGGCAAAGATCTGCCGGAGTGGCATCCACTGAAATCCGGTAACTCAGAAAGTGTTCACGATGCCGGCATTAGTGTCCGCGGTCGAACGGTTCCCGAAGGAGGTTTAACGGCCGAAGACTTTGAGGATTATCTGGTGGATTGGATAAATAAAGAATAAATTCCTAAAATAGGAAAATAGTCATTGACAGCGGTTCGGTTGTGGTGTAGTCTTCAGACACAATCGGAGAAGTGGGTGAGACATTGGCCTTCCCGCCATGACGTTTCATCAGCTTCGATACAGTTGGCAATCTGAACTACTAAAATTTTAATTCATAGAATTTCAAATCCAAAAATTGAAGAACGGATACACAAGCGCGTTGAGGAAGCGGGCGGTTTTGCATCGGCTTCACGAACAATGGAATGTGCCCCTGACGGTTCTTGCGGAACTGGGGATATTGAAATTTGAAACTCTACAACTCATGGCAAGCAGAGAAAGCTGGAAGCAGGCTCACTCTACCGCATCCATGCAGGCAAAGCTGATCGAGGTCTTTGAGCAGCATCTGGTTCGTTATACCGGCTCTGATGAAGAGGAAGGGGGCGAAGAAAAGCGAGCGCGAGCGTTGTCTATTCTCGCCAGAGCGATGGAGTCCATGGCGAGTGTGGATGTAAAGCTGAACTCCATTCAGCAATCGAATATTTCGGGAACAACAAAAACAAATCGAAAAGACCCGCCTGATGAACAAAACTTTCAGTTCGACCCGGAAAGAACCGCGCATCTTGATCAACAACTTGCGGAACTGGTTCAAAACCTCCCGTGACGACGGTAGTTTTGCAAAAAAGGCATCGGCTTTTCCCGATGATCTGAAAGAACACTTTATTCACAGATGGCCAATTTGGGCGCGCGGTACTCAATTGCCGGACATGTCGAACTGGACAATCTGGCTCCTGTTGGGTGGGCGTGGCGCGGGCAAAACCCGTGCCGGTTCCGAATGGGTTCGGGCGATGGCACTGGGTGACCTTTTTTTTGGATCAAAACCTGTTGGCCGGATTGCTCTGGTGGGAGAGACATATAACAGCGCCCGGGAGGTTATGATTGAAGGGCCGTCTGGCTTGCTTGCTGTCCATCCCAAGCGGGAACGCCCGGAATGGGTGAGTTCACGGCGACGGCTGGAATGGCCAAACGGTGTTGTCGCCCATGTGTTTTCTTCCGAAGACCCGGATGCTCTTCGCGGCCCGCAATTTGGAGCAGCGTGGTGTGACGAGCTGGCAAAATGGAACAATGCACAAGAAACCTGGGACATGCTTCAGTTTGGATTGCGACTGGGGGCTTTTCCCCGGCAGGTGATCACAACCACCCCGCGTCCAATTAAATTACTAAAGCAAGTCGTGGCCGATGAGCGAACATTGCTTACGCGCATGTCGACTGATGAAAACAGGCGCAACCTATCGCCCGGATATTTTGAGCGGATTGTAAAAATTTACCGGGGCACAAAATTAGGGCGTCAGGAACTGGAAGGCGAAATAATTGAGGACCGGGTGGATGCCCTTTGGCAACGTGATCTGATTGAGATTAACAGGTGTCGAAAACGCCCTCCGCTAATGAGAATTGTGATCGCAATAGATCCACCCATAACCGGCAAGGCAACTTCGGATGCCTGTGGAATTGTTGTTGTGGGGAAGGGTGAAGATGGCAGGGCTTATGTGCTGGAAGATCATACTATGTCTGCTGTCTCACCGGCCAAATGGGCACAAATGACTTTGCAATTGTATGAAAAATACGATGCCGACCGGGTGGTGATTGAAACCAACCAGGGCGGGGACATGGCGGAGAGTGTTTTGCGTTCGGTGGACGAAAACCTGCCCATCCGGCAGGTGAAAGCCACGCGGGGCAAATGGCTGCGGGCCGAGCCGGTGGCCCATTTATACGAACGCGGGTTGGTCTCCCATGTGGGGACACTGCCGGAACTGGAAGATGAAATGTGTGATTTCGGGCTTGAAGGCCTCAGCAACGGGCGCTCCCCCGACAGGCTGGATGCGCTTGTTTGGGCGCTCACAGATTTGATGTTGCAAAATGAAAACCTGCCCCGGGCACGCTCGTTCTAGAGCAGAAACTGATCCGCTCGCTTTGAGCATAAATCAAAAATTTCAAACAGGAATTTGGCATGAACAAATATTTTCGCTGGCTGACGTCAAGTGCGCCAGGAACCTCTGCTGTACAAAAAGGCGCGCCTGAAACAATGGAAACGGAACAAAAATCCTTAGGCCCTACCAGCCTCTTTGCAGTTTCCGGAGGGGGCTATGCCCGGTGGTCTGTGGCTGATTATTCCACCATGGCCCGCAAGGGATATATGGGAAACCCCATTGTCTATCGTTGTGTGCGTTTGATCTCGGAAACAGCAGCTGCTGTGCCATTGCTGATTTATGAAGGCGCACAGGAGATTAACGCCCATCCTATGCTCGAATTATTCTCCAGGCCAAATTCGCGGCAGGGAGGAACCGAGTTTTTAGAGGCATTGATTGGTTATTTGCTGGTGGCAGGAAACGCCTATGTGGAACTTGTGCAAGTGGGAAATACACCGCGGGAGTTGCACCTATTGCGCCCAGACCGGGTGAAGGCAATTAGCGGCCGAAACGGCTGGGTTGAAGGATACGAATATAAGGCCGGCAATACAAAAACCCGGCACCTGATTGATGGCCTGTCGTCGATTTTACATTTGAACCTGTTTCACCCGCTTGATGATCAGTCCGGATTTCCGCCCATGCAGGCGGCTTTAATGGCGCTGGATGTTCATAATTCGGCCAACCAGTGGAACAAGGCTTTGCTGGATAATTCAGCCCGTCCCTCGGGTGCGCTTGTTTATTCTTCCAGTGCCGGATCCAATTTGTCGGACGAGCAATTTTCCCGATTGAAAGAAGAACTTGAAGAAGGGTACACGGGTGCTTCCCGCGCGGGCCGTCCCATGTTGCTGGAGGGAGGGTTGGACTGGAAAGCCATGGGCTACAGCCCCCGGGACATGGATTTTGTGGATGCCCGTAACGCGGCAGCCCGCGACATCGCCTTGGCCTTTGGAGTGCCCCCCATGTTGTTGGGAATTCCAGGCGACAACACTTATTCGAATTATCAGGAAGCCAACCGCGCATTCACCAGGCAAACCATGTTGCCACTGCTGAAACGCACCCTGGATTCATTTAATCATTGGTTACAGCCTCATTTTGGAAGTGATCTGCGCCTGGCAATTGATGAAGACCGGGTGGAAGGGTTGGCGGGCGAAAGAGAGCTTGTTTGGAAACGTCTCGCAGCGGCTGATTTTTTGAGCGACGATGAAAAACGGCAGGCTGTCGGTTACTCTCCTTTGGATGAGGATGTGACGCAATGATGGGCGAAATTTCCCCAGCGCTGGGGGTTGGTGACCCCGCAGTGATTTTGAGTGAAGCCACGCCTTTTTTGTTGTTTGGAAAGTTTGTCGGCGCGCTGGCCGGCTCCCTGATTTCTATCGCCTACATATTGCCTCGCGGCCGACGTGAAGCCGTGCTGCGGTTAAGTGTTGGTCTTGTAACAGGCATGATTTTTGGCGGAACAGCGGGATTGAAACTGGCCGACATGCTTGGCCTTTTGGGCAAGGTTTCCGCGTTTGAAATTGTATTGATGGGCGCAGCAATTGCCAGTCTTAGCGCTTGGTGGGGCCTGGGTGTTTTGCAACGGCTGGCTGAGCGTTTACCTGCAAGATTGACCGGCCCATTGAGAAATAATGACAACAAAAAGGACAGCGATTCGTGAGCACTCAGACATTACAAAAAAACGAACAAAAACGCCTTTCCATGCCTTTGCAGAATGTGAGCGAAGATGGCACTTTCAGCGGTTATGCCAGCCTGTTCGGGAAAGTGGATCTTGGTAAGGACAAAATAGAAAAAGGAGCATTTCGCCGCTCGCTCTTGAGCCGTAAAACATCCGGCATTCGGATGTTGTTTCAACACGATCCATCTGAACCCATCGGCACTTGGGACGAGATAAGAGAAGATGCCAAAGGCTTGTTTGTTAAAGGGCGAATTATCCAAAACTCCGCAAAAGGGGCGGAAATTTTGAGCCTTCTACGGGCTGGTGCAATTGATGGTCTCTCCATCGGATTTCGCACCGAAAAAAGCCGCACCAATCGCAACAACGGAATTCGATCAATTTTGCAGGCAGACCTTTGGGAAATCTCTGTAGTTACCTTTCCCATGCTTCCGCAAGCGCGGGTGGCGCAGGTAAAAAATCAACAACAATTTCGTTCGGACTCTCGCCTGCCTTCGGTACGAGAATTTGAGCAATGGCTTACGCAGGACGCTGGGCTGACGCGCAGCGAGGCGCGCACCGTGATCGGTAAAGGCTTCGCAAAACTGGTGGGCAAGCGGGACGCTGCCAATACCAATCAAGGGATGCTGGCCGCACGTATTCGCCACGCAGCCCGAACAATAAATGCCAACAGCAACTGAAAAGAGAAAACACTATGACCAACCTTAATACCCCCGCCCCGGAGACCAAGATGGGCTCAAACGGCGGAATTAATGAAGCATTCGACGACTTCATGCATGCTTTTGAATCTTTCAAATCAACCAATGATGAGCGCCTGGAACAGCTCGAAACCCGCATGGGCGCTGATGCGGTGACAGAAGAAAAAATGAGCCGCATTAATAAAGTGGTCGACGAACAAAAGCGCAATCTCGATAGTTTGATCTTAAAAAACCAACGTCCTGCACTTGGCGGAACCGCAATTTCCGGCCCGCTTCAAATGGAACACAAAACTGGGTTCGATGCCTATATCCGAGCAGGTGACGACCACGGTCTTCGCCAATTGGAAGAAAAAGCCATGTCCATCGGCTCCGATCCCGATGGCGGATATCTTGTTCCTGAAGAACTTTCTGAAGATATTGGTAAAAGACTGACGGCAATTTCGCCAATCCGCGCCATTGCCACGGTTCGCCAGGTTTCCGCTTCTGTCTATAAGAAGCCATTTGCTTCCACCGGCCCGGCCGTGGGTTGGGTGGGTGAAACAGATGTTCGCCCGCAAACTGCAACCCAAACTTTAGCCGATCTACAGTTTCCCACCATGGAACTTTACGCCATGCCCGCTGCAACATCTTCTTTGCTGGAAGATTCCGCGGTTGATCTGGAGACCTGGTTGGCCGAAGAAGTGGAAACCGCCTTTGCTGAACAGGAAGGCGCAGCCTTTATTATCGGCGACGGTGTGAACAAACCAACAGGGTTCCTGAACGCTTCGATTGTTGATGAATCATCTTGGAGCTGGGGCAATCTCGGCTATGTGCCGACCGGTGCGGATGGGGCTTTGGCGGCCAGTGATGGTTCAGATGTTCTCATCGATACAATCTATGCGCTGAAAGCGGGTTACCGCCAAAATGCAAGTTTTGTAATGAACCGCAAGACCCAGGCAGAGCTGCGTAAACTAAAGGACGCAGACGGCAATTACTTGTGGCAGGCCCCCGCAAGTGCGGGAATGAAAGCCATGCTCATGGGCTTTCCTGTGGTTGAAGCAGAAGACATGCCGGACATTGCCAGCGATGCAACCCCGATTGCCTTTGGTGATTTCCGCCGCGGCTATCTTGTGGTTGATCGTACCGGAGTGCGTGTTTTGCGCGATCCCTATTCAGCAAAGCCCTACGT
>QILU01000228.1 GCA_003233475.1 Ahrensia sp. | reverse complement strand
GCAGCGCCAAAGCCTGAACCAATCAGCGCATCCACAACCTGATCCATATCCGCATCCGGCATGATGATCATGTGGTTTTTAGCGCCGCCAAAACACTGCACGCGCTTTCCGTTGGCACAACCACGGGTGTAAACATATTCCGCAATCGCGGTGGAACCCACAAAGCCGATGGCTTCAATGTCTTCATGATCCAACAACCCGTCAACGGCTTCCTTGTCCCCATGCACCACATTCAAAATGCCATCCGGCAACCCGGCTTCGCTCATCAGTGCCGCCAGCATATTGGGCACAGAAGGGACGCGCTCGGAAGGTTTGAGGATAAATGCATTGCCGCAAACAATTGCCGGGCAGAATTTCCACATGGGTATCATCGCCGGAAAGTTAAACGGAGTTATCCCCGCCACCACACCCAAGGGCTGTTTGGTGGTGTGCATATCAATACCGGGGCCCGCCCCTTCAGAAAACTCTCCCTTGAGCATTTGCGCCGCACCAATGCAGTATTCCGCAACCTCAAGGCCGCGAATAACATCGCCCTTGGCGTCCGGGATTGTTTTGCCGTGTTCGCGGGAAAGTGCTTCGGCCAATTTGTCCATATCGCGGTGCAACAGGCGAACAAACTCCATCATCACCCGACCACGCTTTTGAGCGTTCTGGGTGGCCCATTCCGGCTGAGCCGCTTTGGCAATTTCAACGGCAACATTTAGTTCTTCGCTGTTGGCCAACGGCACCTGTGCCTGAACTTCCCCGATCGCCGGGTTGTAAACATCCGCCGTGCGGCCCGATTTGCCGGAAACGAATTTACCGTCGATGTAGTGTTTAATTTCTTCCATTCTTACTCACTCCTGCAATCTTATTTCCCGCTCAATTTAGATCATTAAAACAGGCAAACCAAAACCAACAGCACCACAAACAGCTCTGTTTGACCAGTCTTTGAAGTCAATTTTCTTGAGTGCGATTAATTCAGAACGATATTAAAATAAGCCAATACTCCATAGGCTTTATCGAATATCCCACGATACAGCATTTCAGCTGATACATAGAGCAGCACTGCCAGTCCCAACCAGGAAATCCACGGGTATTTGGCAAGCATATGCATAATTATTGTGGCAGCAAATGCCATGAGCAGAATGGCCAGCCCCAGACCAAACACCAGCATATTCACATCACCATCAGCGATTGCGGCCACCGCCAGCACATTATCAATAGACATGGTTATATCAGCAAGCGTTATCGTCCACAGGGCCTGTGCCATCGTTCGGCGTGGTTGCCCCGCGTTATCCTCAATTGCATCATCGTGCGTCTCGGCTGCTTTCCTGTCGGACTGCGCTTTAATCTCCTTGTAAAGACTCCAGCAAACCCAGAACAATAATATTCCGCCAAAAAACAATAAGCCCGGCACGGCCAAAAGTTTCGTCGCTACAATTGCAAAGAGAATCCGCATAACGGCCGCAATTATCAACCCGTAGAAAATTGCTTTCTTCCGCAATTCTGGTGCAAGGCCTGCCGCCGCCATACCGATTATCAGCGCATTGTCCCCAGAAAGAACAATATCGACAATCACAATCTTGCCGAAATCAAGAATCATGTCCCACATCAGGCAGCGTCCTCACTAAAATACCCGAACATATATTCCCAATCGCAGCGAAAGAGCTGTCTCGTTAAATGCCGTAGAATCAATAAATACCGTTGTTAAGGGTTTTTATCATCAATGGCTACTTAACGATCAAATTAGCTTTTTTACACCCCAGATCTGCTGTTTTACAAAATATTTCTAAATCCTCTCGACTCACAACACGCAGGTGCGGCAATGTCTGCCTAATCTGTTGTTCAAACTTGATCTGTTTCTCCAACGAAAGGGCGTCCGTGACCCATCCCGCCTTTCAGCCCGTCTCCGGTTTTGATCTGCCGCGATTTGCCGGAATTCCCTCATTCATGCGCCTGCCCCACCTCACCCCGGATGATCCTCTATATAAAGAAGTTGAGATCGGCCTGATTGGCGTGCCCTGGGACGGGGGAACGACAAACCGCCCTGGTGCCCGCCACGGTCCGCGCCAATTGCGCGATGCTTCCACCATGATCCGCGCCGTCCATCCGGTTTCGCTTTTGAAGCCCTTTGAATTGTGCAATTGCGCTGATCTTGGGGATGTGCCCCCCAATCCGGCAGATTTAATGGCCAGCCTTGAGCGGGTTACGGAATTTTATACCAGACTAAAAGCCGATAACATAACCCCTTTGACCGCGGGGGGAGATCATTTAATCACCCTGCCCATACTGCGCGGACTGGCAAGCGATGGCCCGGTTGGCATGATCCATTTCGATGCCCACACCGATTTATTCAATGAATATTTCGGCGGCACAAAATACACCCACGGCACCCCCTTTCGCCGCGCCATTGAAGAAGGGCTGCTCGACCCCAAACGGGTAATCCAAATTGGTATTCGCGGCACCATGTATGATGGCGAAGATATTGAATTTGGCCGCAAGGCCGGGGTGACCATCCTGATGATCGAAGATTTAATGGAACGCGGCTTTGAAGACGTGATGAAACAGGCCCGCGATGTGGTAGGAAACGAAAAAACCTATTGCTCCTTTGATATAGATTTCATCGACCCATCTTTTGCCCCCGGCACAGGAACGCCGGAAATTGGCGGGCCGGACACCTATACCGCCCAAAGGCTGGTGCGTGAAATGCGCGGCGTGAACCTGATCGGCGCTGATCTTGTCGAAGTCTCCCCCCCGTTCGACCCCTCCGGCACCACCGCATGGGTCGGAGCCTCAATCATGTTCGAACTTCTCTGCCAGTTGGCGGAGGCTAAGCTGAGGATCAATTAAGATTTCACAAAACAAATAAGCCTGTGAATTCTTATAGTAGTTACATCTTGGTCAATTAAATGCCTTAATTGGGCTCTTAGTGATTCTTCGCAGCCTGCTTATTGCGGTTAACCTTCTGTTAACCTCCTTTGTTGAGCAGCGTTTAACGGCTCTTGGTTATTGTTTCCTCACCATAGCTGATACAATTTGATCTATAACAGGAGTCCAGCAAATGCTGATGACCCAGATACCTCTTTCTAAAATTTTCCTCGCCGCTGCCCTTGCCTCCGTAGTCGGGATATCCGGTTGCGCTAAAAAGAAGCCCCTGCCTAACAGCGCCAGCCAGCTTGGACTGGCCGATCACAATGCCGGTTCTGCCAAACCTGGCTCGGCTCAGGACTTCACTGTGAACGTGGGAGATCGCGTTTTCTTCACCACCAACAGCACCAGCCTGACCGCAAAGGGGCGTGGAACCCTTGACAAACAGGCCGCATGGCTTGGCAAATACTCCAATTACACCATCACACTGGAAGGCCACGCCGATGAGCGTGGCACCCGAGAGTACAATCTGGGCCTAGGCCAACGCCGTGCCGTTGCGGCGCGTGATTATCTCGCTTCCCGCGGGGTAAGCCGCAGTCGGGTGAATGTTATCTCATTTGGTAAGGAACGCCCCGTTGCCGTGTGTAACGACATATCCTGCTGGTCGCAAAACCGCCGGGCAGTCACCGTACTTGGCGGCGGCAGCAGCTAAAAGCAGCCCCATATCAATTTAGTAATGGCGGTTGTGAAAATAATTTCAGAGCCGCCATTTTTTTAACTTGAACTTTCAGCAAATTTTCGCCCGATTCAGCGCCACAATAGTTTACTCCACCCTTAGCTCGTGGGGACAAAATAATTAGGGGATACTAAAAATGATCAAACGCATTCTTTTTTTAACATTACTGGGTAGTGCCGTGGTTTTACCCGCAGGCGCACAACGGCTTATTCCACCAGCACAAATTCCAAATTCGAGCGGGCCGGAAATTATCGTGCCGGTTCAGTCCAACGACAGCTACCGGGTTATCCAACTGGAAGAAACCGTGCGGCAATTGAACGGTAAAGTGGAAGAGCTGAATTTTCTGCTCCTGCAATTGCAGGAGAAGTTTCGTAAGATGGAAGAAGACAACGAGGGCCGTTTTCAAGAACTCGAAGACAAACATTCCGGCCTTACCGACAAGACCGAAGATGTTGCAGGTATAAGCGGAGAAACCCGCCTGGGAAAGCCTGAACCGTCTGGGGAAACAATCTCTCCAGACGTTAAAACAGACGCAAAAAAATCGAGCCAAGACGAGATAGCCTCCCGCGCTCCAAGAGCCTTAGGCACACTGACCTTTAACAAAGACGGCAACGTGGTTGGTTCGGACGGTATCGGCAGTGGAAACACCACCATCTTCAATCCATTCAAGAACGGCGTTGAAGGCAGTGTCGAGGCGTCCGTTTTTGGCGCCACCCCGAACGCCGTATTCAAGGTAGGCAAATCTTCCTTTGATGCCCGCAAATTCCCCCGCGCCCAACAGGCATTCAGCGCTTTTTTGAAAGCCTGGCCCAAAGATCCCCGTTCCGGTGAAGCGCGGTATTATTTAGGCGAATCCCTGTTCTGGCAAAAACAATATTACCAGTCGGCGGAAATACATCTGGATACCCATAATGAATATCCCGAGGCCCTCACCGCCGCTGATAATCTGCTGGGCTTGGGCTTGTCACTCGCCGGTTTGAACCAGCGCGAAGTCGCCTGCGCCACCTATGCTGAAGTTTTGAAACAATACCCCGACGCCACCGCCCGTCTGGGTGAACGCATTAAAGACGAACAGGCTGCTGCCCGCTGTTAGCGATCAAGTATTAAGTGTAGAAAGTGTCCAAACCCCTCGCCCCAATTTTAATTGCCGTGTCCGGCGGCAGCGATTCCCTCGCCCTTTTGCATCAGCTTGCAGAAACCCAACCCAAACACACCTTTCATGTGGCAACGGTGGATCACCAGCTTAGACCCGAATCCGCAGCGGAAGCCGAGCATGTGGCAAAAATTTTGACCGCCCTCGGCCTGCCCCACAAAATACTGCTTTGGGAGAACAACAATCAAAGCAGCTCCGCCGCCGCCCGCAAGGCCCGCTATTCCCTGTTAGTCGCCCACGCCAAAACTATTGGTGCCAATAAAATCGCCCTTGGTCATACATTGGATGATCAGGCAGAAACCTTGCTGATGCGCGCCAAACGCATGACCAATTCCAGCGGAACCCGCGGCCTATCGGGAATGAACGAATATACAACCTTTGAATCCATTACCCTCCACCGCCCGCTCCTTCACACAAGCCGCGAAACCCTGCGCGAATATCTGCGCCAGCGAAATATCCGCTGGATTGATGACCCGTCCAACGAAAAACTCAGTTCAGAGCGTATCCGCACCCGCAGGAGCCTCTCCAACAACCCCCATCTTCCCTTCCCAAAAGCCATTGCCAGATTGGCCAGTTTTTCCGGTCGCCACCGCCATTGGATGAATCGGCAAACCGCTGCACTCATCCACCAATTTGTAACTAATAATGACGGACAATTGGTTCAAAAAGCACCCCGCGACACCCCAACGCCAATCCTCATCGATCTGTTCGCCACCCTCATTTTGGTCAGTGGCGGGCAACCTTTTCGTCCACCTGTAGAGAAGCTCCACGGCCTTGTTTCCCGGTTTCAAAGCGGGCAGAAAACGCGCCAAACGATTGGCCGGTGTCTTGTCAGTATCGAACCGACATGCGTCAAATTCACCCGTGAGCAACGAAATCTGGCTCCACTCCCCGCCCCCTCAGATAATCCACAAATCTATGACAATCGGCTGCTGATTCACCCAAACGGCACAAAAACACCTTTCATTACCACCTTAGAACGTTTTCGCCCCTCCACCGATGATTGTGTCCATAAAGCCGTAATGAATGTCCTATCTTCACCTTATTAATCAAAATAAAGCGAGGAAACGGCTGATCTGCCATCAAACACCTTGGCATCGGGGCAAATGAAACCTATCTTAGAATGAAGCTGGTCGGGAAAAGGCCTGCAGGTAATTTTGATTCTATTCAATCGGGAAATGTTTCCATGAATTCCAATTTTCGCAATTTCGCACTCTGGGGCCTCATTGCACTGTTACTAATCGCCTTGTTTCAGATGTTCCAATCCCCTTCCAGCCGTCCAAAAGCCGAGGAAGTTGCCTATTCCAAGTTTCTTGATGCGGTGAAAAACAATCGGGTGAAATCTGTCACCATTTCCGGCGATCACATCAGCGGTGAATATACCGATTCCAGCACCGGCTTTTTAACCTATGCCCCTTACGACCCCGAACTGGTTAAACGGCTCGAGGCTCAAAACGTGGAAATCACCGCAAAACCGATGGTCGATGGCCGCTCCACCTTCACCGGCATGTTAATCAACTGGCTGCCGTTATTGCTGCTTGTGGGGGTATGGATATTCATCATGCGCCAAATGCAATCCGGCCAGGGCAAAGCCATGGGCTTTGGCAAATCCAAAGCCAAACTACTGACCGAAACCCAGGGCCGCGTGACCTTTGACGACGTGGCTGGCGTTGACGAGGCCAAGGAAGATCTGATCGAAATCGTGGACTTCCTGCGTGATCCGCAAAAATTCCAACGTCTGGGGGGCAAAATGCCCCATGGCGTTTTGCTCGTTGGCCCCCCCGGCACCGGTAAAACCCTTATTGCCCGCGCCGTGGCCGGTGAAGCCGAGGTTCCATTTTACACAATTTCCGGTTCCGATTTTGTCGAAATGTTTGTCGGCGTTGGCGCATCCCGTGTGCGCGATATGTTTGAACAGGCCAAAAAGAACGCTCCGTGCATTATCTTTATCGACGAAATTGATGCCGTGGGCCGCCACCGTGGTGCCGGTCTTGGCGGCGGTAATGACGAGCGCGAGCAAACCCTCAACCAGTTGCTGGTGGAGATGGATGGTTTTGAAACCAATGAAGGTATTATCCTCATCGCGGCCACCAACCGCCCGGATGTGCTCGACCCTGCCCTGTTGCGCCCCGGCCGTTTTGACCGCCAGGTCGTTGTATCCAACCCGGATATCGTTGGCCGCGAAGCCATTTTGAAGGTTCACATCAAAAACGTTCCCCTTGCACCCAATGTTGATCTGCGGGTTATTGCCCGCGGCACCCCCGGGTTCTCCGGCGCTGATATTATGAATTTGGTCAACGAGGCCGCCCTTTTGGCTGCGCGCCGAGAAAAACGCATGGTCACGGCGCAGGAATTTGATGACGCCAAGGACAAACTAATGATGGGCGCTGAACGCCGTTCCCTGGTCATGACAGAAGAAGAAAAACGCAACACCGCATACCATGAGGCCGGCCATGCACTTGTTGCCATTACGGTTCCCTCCTCCCATCCGGTGCACAAAGCCACAATCATTCCACGCGGCCGTGCGCTCGGCATGGTAATGCAATTGCCGGAGCGGGATCAGATTTCCATGTCCTACGAGGAAATGACCTCCCGCCTCGCCGTCATGATGGCGGGCCGTGTGGCGGAAGAGCTGGTTTTCGGCAAAAAGAATGTCACCTCCGGTGCCCAGTCTGACATTGAGCAGGCAACCCGTCTGGCCCGTGCCATGGTTACCCAATGGGGCTTTTCTGAAAGACTGGGTAAAGTTTCCTACGGAGAAAACCAACAGGAAATTTTCCTTGGTCACTCCGTTGCCCAGACGAAAAATGTCTCAGAAGAAACCGCTCAGATTATTGACGAAGAAGTTCGCCGTCTGGTGGACGAAGGATTCGCCTGGGCCAAAAAAATTCTCACCAAGCGCAAGAAAGATTTAGAGATTTTAGCGCAGGGCCTGTTGGAATTTGAAACCCTGACAGGGGAAGACATCGACAATCTCATGGACGGCAAACCAATGAATGCCGATCTGGGCGATGATACACCCACCCGCGGCAGTGCAGTGCCAAAATCCGGTGCAAAAGCCCCTCCCAAGGGTAAAAAAGGCAAAGGCGGCGCCACCGGCGGAATGGAACCCGCTCCCTCGTAACAGCTGTTTGGTGTAAAATTACGGGGCGGTTTAGCAATGGATTAACCACAAATCCATATATCACCCGATTGCGTACATCGTGATAAGCATCCAGGCGCTTTTTGTGTTAACCTTACTTATTCTCAAACCAGATTAGTTCCACACGTTAAAGCAATATGTTGTCACAATTCGTGACTCTAATTCAAAATCCCATACTGTATAATATTGCGAGAGAATAAAGGGACTGATCGAACATAACCGATTATTGGGGAATAATATTGACTAAAAAGCGTAAGTATTTTGGCACAGACGGTATCCGTGGATATGCCAATCGTTCACCCATGACAGCCGATACTGCGATGAAAGTTGGCATGGCTGCTGGTGTTGCATTTAAGCGGGGTGATCACCGCCACCGTGTTGTGATCGGAAAAGATACCCGCCTGTCCGGTTACATGATTGAAAGCGCCCTTGTGGCTGGCTTTACCGCCGCCGGTATGGATGTATTCCAGCTTGGCCCGGTTCCCACACCCGCTGTTGCCATGCTTACCCGCAGCCTGCGCGCCGATATCGGGGTGATGATATCGGCTTCCCACAACGCCTATCACGATAATGGAATCAAGCTGTTTGGTCCTGATGGGTTCAAGCTGTCCGATACATTTGAACTTGAAATTGAACGGTTGATGGATGAAGATCTGACTGCCAGACTGGCCAGTGGACACCTGATTGGCCGTGCCAGCCGTGTGGATGGGGTTGATGACCGCTATATCGAATTTGCCAAGCGTACCCTGCCGCGCAAAATGTCCCTTGAGGGTATGCGAGTGGTAGTGGATTGCGCCAATGGTGCCGCTTATAAAGTAGCGCCTGCAGCCTTATGGGAACTGGGTGCCGATGTTATTACCATCGGTGACAAGCCCGATGGTACCAACATTAATGCAGAATGCGGCTCCACCCACACGGCAGCCCTTGCCCGCAAAGTCAATGAAGTGCGTGCGGATATTGGTATTGCGCTGGATGGGGATGCCGACCGCGTCATCATTGTGGATGAAAAGAGCAATGTTGTTGATGGTGATCAGCTTATGGCACTGGTGGCTCAATCCTGGAAAGAACAGGAAAGGCTGACTGGAGACGGGATTGTCGCCACGATTATGTCCAATCTTGGGTTGGAGCGTTTTCTCACCGACCAGAAATTAAACCTCGCCCGCACCCCCGTTGGAGACCGCTATGTTGTCGAGCATATGCGCAAAAACGGCTTTAACGTTGGTGGTGAACAATCCGGCCATATTGTGCTTTCCGATTATGCAACCACCGGAGATGGGCTGATTGCCGCTCTGCAGGTGCTGTCGGTTGTGCAGCGTTGGGATAAACCAGTCAGTGAAGTCTGTACCCGGTTTGAACCCGTACCGCAAATTTTGAGAAATGTTCGTTTTTCCGAAGGCGAACCACTGAAGGATAAACAGGTTATTGAATCCATCGATGAAGGCCGCGCCCGCCTGGCAAAATCCGGCAGATTGGTTATCCGTGTTTCTGGAACAGAACCCCTGATCCGTGTAATGGCTGAAGGGGACGACGAAAATCTGGTTCGCGAAGTGGTCAACGACATCTGCACAACCTTGAACAAGGTTGCAGCTTAAAATTCCCCCGGCTCGTTTTAATAATAGTCGTTTTACGCCTTGTTATGCTGTTTCAATTCTGAAATGGTTTTAACTCTCATAATTGCTTGTTGATCTGATTTCTTATGGCACTGTTGTTTTCTCCCGTTCAAATTGGCCAATTGGAACTTTCTAACAGAATTGTAGTGGCACCCATGTGCCAGTATTCGGCAATTGAAGGCACCATGACCGACTGGCATTTAATGCATTTGGGCCAATTCGCCGTATCAGGCGCTGGTCTGGTTCTCGTGGAAGCCACCGGAATTGAGCCGGAAGGACGAATAACCCCGGGTTGCACAGGCCTCTACAACGATGAGAACGAAGCCGCGATGGCGCGGGTAATCCGATTCTATCGCGAATATGGTGCTGCAAAAATTGGTATCCAGCTTGCTCATGCCGGTCGCAAAGCCTCTGCCGATTTACCCTGGAATGGCGGGGCTTCACTGGCCCCAAACAACGATGGTACCAATGGCGGATGGCAAACAGTTTCCGCTTCGGCGCTGGCTTATGCAGATGGATGGCATGTCGCTTCAGCTCTGGATACCAAGGGTTTGGAGCAAATTAAATCCGCCTTCGTTCAAGCCGCTGCCCGCGCTGTTCGGATGGGGTTTGATGTAATCGAAGTCCACGCCGCCCATGGTTATCTACTGCACCAATTCCTCTCACCTCTTTCCAACCAGCGCGACGATGAATATGGCGGAAGTCTTGAAAACCGGATGCGCTTTCCCCTGGAAATCTTTCAAGCGGTTCGAGAAACAGCCCCAGATATACCGGTTGGAATTCGCATTTCCGCCACCGACTGGGTCAAGAGCAGTTCCTGGGCTTTGCCGGAAGCAATTGATTTTGCACAGAAATTACAAGAATCCGGCTGTGATTTTATTGATGTTTCCTCCGGAGGTAACAGCCCGCTGCAGAAAATCGAAGTGGGGCCAGGTTATCAGGTGCCCCTGGCCGAGGCCATCAAACGCGAGACCGAACTTCCCACCATGACGGTGGGGATGATTACCGATCCTATTCAGGCGGAAACAATTTTGACCAACGGGCAGGCGGATTTTATCGCCCTCGCCCGAGGAATGTTATATGATCCGCGCTGGGCGTGGCATGCTGCTGAAGTTTTGGGGGCAAATGCCGACTTCCCACCCCAATATAAACGTTGTCATCCCTCCCTAAGCGGTGCCCCAATTCCGGGCAACCCGCCCTCCAGAAACCAACAAAAGTAGCTCAACAATACCCTTCCGGCCCCAGCCATTGAGCCCGGCTATAGCGATCCCCATAGGCCCAACCCACCGGCAACACCTGCTCGATCGCAGCCAAATCATCATCGCTCAATTTCAAATCCGTCCCCGCCGCCAATTCACGAATATGGGTGGCGGAACGGGTACCGGGAATGGGAAAAACATGGTCGCCCCGCGCCAACAGCCAGGCCATGGCAAGGGAGGCGGAACTTGTTCCCATATCCGCTGCAAGTGCCTTAAATTGTTCAATCTTTTCAACGTTCAGGCTGAAATTC
>QILU01000118.1 GCA_003233475.1 Ahrensia sp. | reverse complement strand
GGAACGGTGTTTGCCAATATGATGTTCACCCGCGAGAGTGAATGGGATGAAAAGAGCCTGGTGGCGGCTGCCCGATTGTGCGAAACATTTTCCCACTCATGGGAAGCGTTGAGCGGGCCTAAAAGAGCAAAACGCAAGCTGCGTTCCAAATCGCTTCTTTGGTCGATTGCTCTGGTTGGAATGTTTGGTGCGGCCTTTATTCCGCTGCCTTTGTCTGTGCTTGCGCCTGCGGAAGTTACGCCTTTGAATGCGTTTATCGTGGCGGCTCCGATTGATGGCACCGTCGAAAAAATTGCGATTGACCCTAATACCAAAGTTAAAAAAGGCGATCTTCTTTTCAATTATAACGATACGGATTTGCGTAACCGGGTGAAGCTTGCCGGCCAGGCGGTCGGGGTGGCTGAAGCCCGTTATCAGCAAAACCTGCGTACTTCTTTTTCAGACCCCCGCGCCAAGCGTGAGTTGTCCATATCGAAATCCGAACTTCAGTTGAAGGCGGGTGAATATGATTATGCCCGTGAGTTGTTGAAAAACACCGCGGTAAAAGCTGGCCGTTCGGGACTGGTTATATTCGCCAACAAGGATACCTGGACAGGCCGCCCGGTTTCTACCGGTGAACGCATTATGCGCATTGCGGATCCTTCCAAAGTTGAGGTAACGGTTAATCTGCCGATTTCTGATGCGATTGTTTTGAACAAAGGCGCACGGGTTGAACTCTACCTCGAAAGTGCCCCGCTGCAATCGATCGAGGCTGTGTTGATCAGCGCAAGTTTTAATGCCCAGGTCGATGGTGAAGGTATTTTGAGTTATCGTGTGCGGGCAAGATTTCTGACGGATGAGAATAGCAAAGTGCCCCGCATTGGATTGCGCGGTACGGCCAAAATATTTGGCGAAGAAGTCTCCCTGGCATATTATCTGTTTCGCAAACCTCTTTCGGTGGTTCGGCAATGGACGGGCTATTAAAACAGGAAGAAAAAGAGAGCGCTCCGCTTCCCATATTGCGGGATGATCTGGAGATTGTTCCAACGGCCGCCCAAAGCAATGGTGCGCCTGCCTGGGTCATTTATGACGCCGTTTCCAATCGCTATTTTGAAATTGGCCGGGAGCTGCTCGACATGCTTATGTTATGGCGGGTGGGCACGGTGGAAAAACTGGTGCGCCGGGTGCAGGTGGAATTTGGCCGCATTGTGACAGAAGATGAAGTGGGGGAGGCGATCCACTTTCTGATATCCAATGCTTTGGTGCGCGATATTCCCGGTGCCGATTATAAAACCATGGCAGAGAAAGAAGCGGGGGCCAAAAAATCATGGTTCTCCAGGGCCATGCATTCCTATTTGTTTTTTCGGATACCGTTGTTTCGTCCGGATAGATTTTTGCAGGCGACCTGGCCGTTTGTTTCGCCCTTGTTCACGCGCACAGCGGTGTGGATTTATGTACTGATCGGGATTACGGGGCTGTATCTTGTTTCGCGCCAATGGGAGCAATTCAGCGGTACGTTTCAGTTCATGCTTTCCTGGCAGGGGGCGGCGCTTTACGGGATCAGTCTGGTGATTGTGAAATCTCTGCATGAGCTTGGCCATTCTTATATGAGTGTGCGCTATGGCCTGCGGGTGCCGACGATTGGCATTGCATTTATGGTGCTGATGCCGGTTCTTTATACCGATACAAGCGGTGCATGGCGGCTGAACTCACGGCGCAAACGGCTGATGATTGACGGGGCAGGGGTGTTTACGGAACTTGCTCTTGCGTCCATCGCCACATTGATCTGGGTGTTTCTTCCAGAGGGCGGGTTGCGACTTTCTTTCTTTGCTATTGCCACCACGTCGTGGATCACTTCACTGGTGGTGAATTTGAACCCGCTGATGCGGTTTGACGGGTATTATATTCTGTCCGATATGCTGGGTTTTCACAACATGCAAAACCGTGGTTTTGATATGGCGCGCTGGCGCATGCGGGAATTGTTTTTTAAGCTGGGGGAACCGGCGCCGGAAGAACTTTCACCAAAGTTGCGACGCATAATTATTGTTCATGCATGGGCAACCTGGATTTACCGGTTCTTTTTGTTCCTGGGGATTGCCCTGCTGGTCTACACATTTTTTATTAAACTCATCGGCATATTGTTGTTTGTCATTGAAATTGTCTGGTTCATTTTGATGCCAATAGGGCGCGAAATGAAGCACTGGTGGTCAATAAAAGGAAAAATCATGTTTTCATTACGGTTTTGGATATCCGCAGGTATTGTGGCCGGTTTTGGGGTTTTGGCTGTTATTCCCTGGTCCACAAAAATCACCATCCCGGCATTAATGACTGCCGAACAGGAACAGGCAATCTTTGCCCCCTTTGCGGCGAAAGTTACCGCAATCAAGGTTGCCAATGGGGATTCAGTAAAAAAAGAGCAGGTGTTGTTTCAACTCAGTTCGCCAAAACTGATGCGGGATTTTGTATTGGCAAAAGAACGCAAGTCCCTGCTGGAAACGCGGATCGATAGAATTGGATCAGATGTTGAAGACCGGGCATCCCTGATTGTTTTGACCAATGAGTTGAAAGAAGTGGTGGAAGAAATTGAGGGCCTTAAAAGGGTTACTCAAAAGCTTACCGTGCGCGCCCGGTTTGCCGGTGTTGTTGCCGATCTGGATCCCGAACTTCATGCCGATTTGTGGGTTAATTCAAGAACCCCGATGGCGGTTTTGCAAACCCGCAATTCACCCCGCATAAAAGGCTATGTGAGCGAGCAGAGCGTGTTTCGGTTCAAATCCGGAGCGGTGGCTAAATTTATTCCGGATAATCCGGAATTGCCGATTGTAAAAATTCATGTGGTGAATGTGGCTGAAGCCAGTTCTGAATCTCTGGATGAACCCTATCTGGCGCTTCCCTACGGTGGGAGCATTGCCATTGAGGAAACGCAAAACGAGGCATTACGACCCCTTGAAGCGTTTTACGCGGTGGCAATGGCTACGGCAAAAAGCGACCGGGTGGCGGTACCGCAAAAGGTTGTGCGGGGGGTGTCGGTAATAACAGGCGCGCCGGAAAGCTTTTACACCCGGGTAAAACGCCAGGTTCTCAAAATCCTCGTTCGTGAAATCGGCGTTTAATTCTTCATATAAGGACTGATTTTAGTCGGTTCTAGCTGGAGTTCTCTGCATTTATCCCTATATTGAGCAAAATAGTGATGCTCAATATTGCGGGCAAAAGAGAGAGGATATTCCATGGCCGACATGTCAAAATTTGATCACGAGATCGAAAAAACCAGAACCACCGTTGATGAAATGCGCTCCAAGCTTGAACAAAGCGGGGTGGTTATGGATAAACTGGCCAAGGCCAAAACCATTGGTGATGCGGATTTTGATATTGAAAATGCTCGAATAGACGACGTCTTGCGACAGCAAAAGCTGATGGAAGGCAATATTGCTGACCTTATAATCGGGTTGGAAGATGCGACAAACGTATTTGGCGCTGAATTTGAATCGATGAAAAGTTATACGACTTATGAAAAATTCATTGGTATTTTCTCTAAGCAAAAAGCCCAACGCATGCGCACCGAACGGGTTCGCAACATGTCGCTTTCCGGAAACTTGCAGGAGTTGCTGACAAAATCCAATACGATTACCGGTATTCTCCAGGACCAGGAAAAAGTTCTTGAGGAACGCTATGAAACTTCAGAAGCCAGCCTGCGGCAAGTTATTGAACGGCGTAAATCAACAATCAACACGCTGGAGGAAACCCAAAAGCGTATTGAAGAACTGAACCCCATGTTGCTTGATCTGGAAAATCAGATTTCAGTCTCCACCAATCAGAAAAAACGCGCAAACCTTGAGGGTGAACGCTCTAAACTGGCAACCGAATACAATGCCAAACAGGCCAAAGAGCAGGAGCTTCTGGCGGAAAGCCAGACATTGGAGCGCTATACTTCCATGTTCCAAACCTTTGTTGATTCATTGAACAATCAAAAAGCCGCGCAAGCGACGCTGATTAACAAACTGACGATTGATACCGAGCAGCGCATTGTTTTGTATAAGGCGCTGGAAGATTCGTTGAAAACCGCAGCCCAACAGGATGTGGCCCACAAGATCAACACCCTTGGTAATAAGGTTGATACGGCGGCTGAAAGCACCATGGCCGGAATTGGTGCCGCCGCCCAAAGCCATATTGGTGATCTGTTGGAAATGCATGAGAAAAACATGGTTTCCACCAAGGATATTCAACGGCGCAAACAGTTGGCCGATGAAGCCTTTGCCCGCCGGTTTGCAGAGGTATTGGAAAAACACAACAAAGCAGATTATTTGAAACCGGCGTAAGTGGTCGCGAGTACTGTCCGTGGCCGTTAAACAAAAAACCAAACCCAATTCGGTTGAGCGCTATTTCCGTGCCATAGATTCGGCGTTGAGCGGTCTTGATGTCTATCTTGGTGATGAGGAGGCGTCCCCGCTTTATCAACACGAGATGACCGGGCGTATTTTAACCGGATATATTGAGCGCTTGCGCCATTCTTTTGAAGCGTGGGAAAGCCGTGCCGGATACGCCGACCGTTTTCGTATCAACAGGGCGGAGAGCGGCTACCCGCTCTTTCAAAATGTGCTGGATTTGGAACGGGATTCGAAAAACGCGGAAAAACAACTGGCAGCCATGCCGGAAGCGGATGAGCTGCGCCAGGAAATGATCGACTACATTCTCCTGAAAAAGAAATTTCCGGCACCCGTGAGAAAAGCCCTGTCGAAACGGCTTTATCTGGAGGAAGTTCAAAAGGGCGATGTCTTTCAGCCGTTTATTTTGCCCAAAACCGTTAAGGTGTCAGTAAATCCAAAGACCGGGAGGCCGTATTTTATTGTTCACTGGGGTGCTTTTGATGGTACGGCCAATCTTCCGTTGATCTATATTGCTGTGATTGAAGATTCTTCCCCCAAAATGCTAAAACAACTGCTGGACGGTAAAGAATTAAAAAAGGGGCTTGATATTCCATTCCCGATTGAGGGATTGCTTAATCCGGAATTGGCGCATCAGTTTGATAGTTTTTGCGAGAAAAATTCCAGCTATAGCCTGACCCTGATGACCATCGCGGACAATATGGACAAGGATTTTGAAACTCTTCATCCAACCCAAATCAGGCGTATTGTCATGGGGCCGTTTTATTCGGCCAAAATGACCAGCCATGGACAGGTGGTTGAAAAAATTCTTGAACAAGTAAGAAGCGAAAAAAATGCTTGGATGCTGACCTGGACGCAGCAAGTCTTGTTCTCCATCTCCGAAGCCCCGGCTAAATGGGGCTTGTGGAATTCCACTCCGTCGCGCCAAACTTACCATCTTGATACGAATGATCTGGAAGCGGTGCGCCAGGGGGTGAGTGGGTATGAACGCCACGCGCTTGTGCCCCACGAAGCCTACCAGCAGATATTTGCAAGCGGGGAAAGGGACAGTATTTTTTCCGGATATAAAACGCACGTTGTTAGCGGCGGGCAGGTGTTGAGAGATATTTAATCATGGATGTAGGCCTAACCACATTAAAAGAATCTGAGATTGAAAAAAACCTTGCGGTAGCACAATCGCTGGTTACCCGTTTTGTGCGGATCACCACCGGGCGGGCGGAAAGTAAAACCGCGCTAGCGGGAACCCGGCGCCGTTTTGTTTCAACCGTATCCTCGGGTGGTGCAAAATCCACCAGCGAAATTGAGTTCACCAAAAGCGTTTCCGCGGTGAATGCGGATGATACCATGTTGTCTTTGGCTCAACACGGGCTGGTTTATAAAACCCGTCGCGCTGTTGCTGTGGCGCTGGCGGTTGCCAACTTGTTTGGTGAACAAACCGGGCTGGATGCGTTGACAAAAAAGAATGTCAGCGGAGATTTGTCCTCCAGTGACACGGAGCGGTTTCGGGCACTGGTGGAATCCTCCGCCTATATCAGCGCTTTTGCTGCCACCGCTTATTTGCTGCAAATGCTGCCCGAAGAAGGGGAGCCGGCAAGCGATGTTGGGGAGCCGGACTTTCTGTTCGACACACCACAGGATGCGTTAAAGGGCCTGGTTGCCGGTTTGGATAGCGCCATTCAAGATGCGCCGGACGATAAGATTATGGGCGCGCGTGCCCGCGAAGCGGCCCGGGTGGCAATGGACGAGTTGCTGCAGCGCAAGGCGCGGTTCACCGCTCTTGGCTCGTTCGAGCAAACCCATTTACGGCTGGAAAGCGATGGGTTTGAGCTGAACGGATTTGACGTGTCGCCGGGGGCCAAACGATCCAAGCTGGTGATGCAATTCAAACAGCCGAACGAAATTATCGGCAATCACATTGCCAAATATCAGGCGATCAAACTGTCTAAAATGCTGATGGCTTATGATTTTGATCGGCAGTTGAACCCGTTTGTGGAACTGGGCGGGTTTTTGTTCACGTTCATTGGTGATGGCGCGCCGGGCACCGGTAAAACCATTCTTATTCAAATGATCGCGGGCATGATCAATGATTATTGTCAGATTGCCGATTATGGATTTACGTATGAAAATTTCGGGGTTGATCAGATTTCATCCTATCAGGGGAAATCGGGCCAGAACTGCAAGCAGTTTATCGATAATGTGTTGAACACTAAGACAATCGGATTTGGTACGGTGGATGATATTGACCAGATTGCCGCCAAGCGTTCGGATGATCGCGCTTCTGCCGGGCAACAGGAAGTAACCGCCGTGTTGATGGAAAGTTTTGCCGGGGCAAAAACGGTTGTGCGCGGCAATTGTTCTTTCGGTATGTTTTCCAACTACCCGGAAAATGTGGACGATGCCCTGCGCCAAAGGGCAGGTGCGCGCTGGTTGGTGGATGGGCCCCAATCCCGTGACGATTACATTGATATATTTGTTTTGCTCGCCGGAAAAAACCACAAAATCAAACTGGGCAAACATGATTTGTTCGAGGCGCAGGTGATTGAGCGCGCAGTCAGTGAAGCCTATGAGAAATATTCAAAGCCGCAAGAAGAGGGCCTGGTCGCAGTTTATGAACGGTTTATGGAAGACAATGGCGAGCCCAAAACCATGGCGGATGTGGGCACTTATTTGCATTTGATTAAAAAAGCCGAGCCCCGTTTCACCGGGCGGGCGATCAAGAACATTACCGATGCGGTAAAAATGCGGGCCATGGATATTGAGCTGCCGGACGAATGGTTTGAAACGCCGGAAGCTTTTATGCACAAAAGTTACGATGATAAAAAGGCCATGATCGAAGAACTGCGCGGGCCGTTCACAATGGCCATGGTTATGCAGGAGATCAACCGCTATGCGGATTCAGAATTCCGTTACACCGATAAGAGCGATGCGGCGGCGGTGGAGCAAATTATTCGCCGCGAACGGCAGCGGGAACGGGCAGTTGCCGAAATTAAAACCATGAAAGCGGACGGGCACTGGAATGAGTGAATTCAGACCCTATCAAAGCGTGGGTGAAGGCAAGTGAAGCGGCTTGAGGAATCGCAGTTGATATTTGGACGGATGATAACAGTATCCGCACCCCATTTGATTGAGCGCTACAATCAGGCGCTAAAAGGGTTTGGTTTGAAAAAAACCAAGCTTAAATCGTTTCGGATTGACATGACCGGATACTCTCCGGAAATCGCCAAAGAATTAGATGATCCCCAATATCTTGATCCCCACGGGATCAACCGGCGGTTCATTATTCTTTTTCCCACGCAATTTGAATTGCCCAGCGTGAACACGGCTTTTTCCAACACCGGAAAGCTGATGCACCAGTTTTTTACCGCCAATGTGAAAGCCATCAATGCGCTCACGATCAAAGATGTGATCTACGGGGAAATTGATGACCCGATACTGGAGGCCCGTGATATTGAAGACCTGTTGAGGATTGAGCAGGTGGAATTCAAAGTTTTCACGGGAAAAAATCTGGCGCAGCAGGCGCTGGATTTACGCCTGCTTATGGACAGGTTGAAAAAGGAACCGGATGCCTGGCGCGATGATGAAATGTTGCACAAGATGGTGGAGCTTTCAAAAGCAACGGGGGATATTCGCAACAATAATCTTGTGCCGAAGGAAGTTGTGTTTCGCCACAACACATTCTGGTCAAGCCATTTTGGCGGGGTTTATGTGTTTATCGATGAGACGCAAACAACCGTGATTGGTGACCCGTCAGCACCGGGGTTCCGCCGTTCGCGACCCTGGCAGGTGAGTTATATTGATCGCAATGACACGGAACTGGTGTATCGGTTTCTGGTGGAGACCGGGCGGGTGGATCAGCCGCGCGGTTCCTGGATCGAACGCTCCGGCTATTTGAAACACAGAATTGAAATGCTGATCACCATGTTGGCCTTTCACCATGAGCCCAATAAAAAACACAACCCCGATTCAAATCGCTGGGCAAAGGCGTGGGTGAACAGGAATACCAGAATGCTTGAGGAAGAGGGCACTTTGCCGTTTCTTCTTTGGGCGCAGCGGGAATACGAATCCTGGGCGAATGTTGATCTTGAAGAAATTGATGCCCGCGGGCGTTTTATACTTTCGCGGGCCAAACCTGGACATGATGATCAGTGGTTGGTGAACCGGCTGATTTCAGATAATGTGCCGTTTGATTTTATATCGCGCTTTATCTTCAACAAGCCGGCGTTTTATGCTGATTATGAAAAATGGGGCGATAAATTGAAGGATCATGTTGTGGAGATGGTTCGTGATAACTATCTCAATAACAAAGAAGAGTTACGGCGGTTGCGCTATGGTATGCACGGCTGAGGGTGAAATCTTGTATAAGGAAAACCAGTATGCTTGATCCGGTAATCGAGTTTTTTGTAAAGATATTCAATTGGATGGGTCGCGGAGTTGGCTGGGTCATTGCTGTAATTCTATGGCCGTTTGTGGCATTTGGAAAATGGTACAAGCGGCGCGGATGGTTGATCAAGGGCCCTATCGGGCTGCTGTTGCTGGCGCTGTTGGTCGGGTACGGGTTCTTTATCTATCAAACTCAGAGATGGGCGGGCTTTGACCCGAATTATGCACAGGCTTACAATTTTCCTCCGCGGGTAACATTGTCTGGTGATGGCGTGTCGGACGGGGACGAAAAGAAATGCCAGCCCTCGGCGATTGTGCACGTAACCGCGGATTTGATTGATAAAACTGTTAATGAGAACCGTTGGATTTCCTCCATGCTGCTTTATAAAACCGGGCTTTTCGGCCTGAGTTGGGATCGCACTCCGTTTCTTGATAACCAGGCGAGTTTTCAGCGCGGAATTCATCAGGCAACGCGGCGTATCGGCGTGGAACTGGTGGACCGTCTTGGGCGTATTCGCGGAACCAGCCAGGTTGATAAAAGCCTGCAGGATGCGCGAGGGAATTTGCAGTTTGATGAATACACCTGGTATTTTGGGATTGACCCGTTTGGCCCTAAAACACCCACACCGAGCTTTTATCGCGCTGCACAAAAGGCGCTTTATAATTTTAACGGGCGGTTGGAAAAATGCGATGCGGTTTTTGATGCCCGTGCGGACAATCTCATTCAGTTGCTGGACCGTATCACCAGCGATATTGGTTCTACTTCGGACATATTGTTGAAGCGATCTGAGAATTTTGACAGCGGTTGGTTTGATATGCGGGCCGATGACCGATTTTGGTTCGCCTATGGACAGCTTTACGCTTATTCGGGGCTGTTGAAAGCCATGCGGGCGGACTTTGCTGATGTGGTGAAAATCCGCGGGCTTGCGCCCTTGTGGACCAGAATGGAAAGTCAGGTGAAGTCCGCTTTAAGTATCCGTCCCCTGGTCATTTCCAATGGGGCAGAAGACGGGTGGATTATGCCAACCCATTTGGCCACCATGGGGTTTTATGTCCTTAGGGTGCGATCGAACCTTGTTGAAGCGCGGGATATACTGGATCGCTAGAATTAAATAATTTCTACCAATGGTAGTATTTTGTTTACAAATGCAATCTATATATGTATTTACAACCAATGCGAGTGTCTCATTGATTCTCTCGTAAGTGAACCCACTGCTTCTGATTCCCCCTGCTTTTCCTCAGGGCAGTGAGTGTGCCCGCGCCAAGCGGGTAAACTTGAGACCTCGGATCAATCCGCCCGATCCGAGGTCTCACTCCAACTTCTGCCCATGTACCTGTTTGTTTTGGACGACTGAACAGGAATATGGTGAGGAGAGTGGGACAGCAAAACCCGAGGTGAACCGGTACATCCCTAATGTCCGGTTCACCTCAACGTATTTCAGCCAAATCCCCCCATTTCACTCTTGTATTTAGGTTCTGGCAGGGCTACTGATCTGGTATGAATAATTTTAATGTAAACATTCTCTGGTGGTGGGCTCGCTAAGCGCGGCTACGGGAGAAATTTGCTTAATTGTATAACCCAGGCCGCCCCAGAACGGGCGGTTTTTTTATGTCTTGATTTGGGGTGGCGGAGTATTTGGAATGAAAACTGATAATGTCGTGTTTGAATATGAAACCCAGGGTGGGGTAAGCGTTCGCCGGGAGCGTTTTGCAACGCCTTATGTGGATGCCGTCAAATCGTATATTGACCGGTTGGATACGCGCCGTGGTGCAGTATTTTCATCCAATTATGAATATCCGGGCCGCTATACCCGTTGGGATACGGCGATGATCGACCCGCCGCTTGGGGTGTCGTCGAAGGGTAGGGCGGTGACAATTGAGGCGTATAATGAACGCGGTGAAATCCTACTTGAAGCCATTTGTGATGTGCTGAAATCCCATGAGCATGTGGCTGAATTCTCCCAAAAAAAGACGGTGGCTCACTTGCAGGTGAAGGAGCCAACAGGTGTGGTGGAGGAGGAAATGCGGTCACGCGCGCCAACGGTGTTTTCTGTTCTACGCGCAATTGTTGATTTATTCCGCAGCGACGCCGACCCCAATCTGGCGCTTTATGGTGCGTTTGGATACGACCTTTGTTTCCAATTTGATGCAATAGAATTGACGCAAAAACGGGCGGATGATCAGCGTGATATGGTGATGTTTCTGCCGGATGAAATTCTCATTGTTGACCACCATGCGGCGCAAGCCTGGCATGAACGGTATATGAATTTACAGTGGGTGGAAAATCGACAATGGGGTTGGAAAGGGACGGTAAGGATGTGCCTTTTGTTCCGGCCGGATTTGACCCCGGGCGCGGCGATCATCAACCGGGGGAGTATGCGCGACTGGTTGAAAAAGCCAAGAAAAAATTTGTCAAAGGGGACTTGTTTGAAGTGGTTCCAGGCCAGGTGTTTACCGAGCGCTGTATCAATCTTCCTTCCAAGATTTCACATAAGCTAAAACAAATAAACCCTTCTCCTTATTCATTTTTTATCAATTTAGGAGAGAGTGAATATCTGGTCGGAGCAAGCCCGGAAATGTTTGTACGGGTGCAGGGCAGGCGGGTGGAAACCTGCCCGATTTCCGGTACCATCAAACGGGGGCAGGACCCGATTGAAGACAGTGAGCAAATTCTAAAACTGCTCAATTCCAAGAAAGATGAATCCGAACTTACCATGTGTTCGGATGTGGACCGAAACGACAAAAGCCGGGTTTGCGAACCGGGGTCGGTTAAGGTTATCGGACGGCGGCAAATTGAAATGTACTCGCGGCTAATTCACACGGTGGATCATATTGAAGGGCGGTTGCGTGAAGACATGGACGCGTTCGACGCGTTTCTTTCCCATGCGTGGGCGGTGACTGTAACAGGCGCTCCTAAGCTTTGGGCCATGCGGTTTATTGAGGAAAATGAAAAGAGCCCGCGGGCCTGGTATGGTGGTGCGGTAGGCATGGTGGGTTTCAATGGAGATATGAACACCGGGCTGACATTGCGCACGGTGCGGATTAAAAACGGAATTGCCGAAGTACGGGCCGGGGCGACATTGTTGTATGACAGCGACCCGCAGGAAGAAGAGGCCG
>QILU01000216.1 GCA_003233475.1 Ahrensia sp. | reverse complement strand
GAGGCGGGGCGTAAATTCAAAATTATGAGAATCCGCTCAGCCAAAAATATGGTGGTGATTAAATTCAAGGGCACAAATTACCGCGATGAAGCCCAGGCCTTATTTGGTATTCAATTGTTCATCGACCGCTCCATGTTGCCAAATAATACGGATGAAGACGAATTTTACGTCACCGATCTGATTGGCTGCGATGTCTTGAACAATAAGAGCGAGTTGATCGGTACAATAATTTCCGTTCCCGACTTTGGCGCAGGAAATCTGCTGGAAATTGCCCCTTTGCAGGCTAAGTGCGGATTCAGTTCAGATTTCTGGTATCTGGAATTCACCCGAAAAAATGTTCCAGATGTTGATCTGAAAAATCATGCGGTCACCATCAATCCGCCGGAAGAAGTCAACGACCAGGAAGCTTAGAGTGTTTCAGTTTTTAACTGAGACACTCAGGCTGCGAAAAGGCAGCCCGCCGCTTATGCGGTGCGCTCGCGCAGGCGGTTCGCAAAGCGAACCTGCCGTGAGCCAGAAGAAAGCAGAACTATTTAGGTGCCATGCGAATTGCACCATCAAGCCGAATACATTCGCCGTTCAGCATCTCATTCACACACATATGCTCCACCAGTGCTGCAAATTCATCCGGCCGCCCAAGGCGGGAAGGAAAAGGCACGGAAATCGACAAAGCCTTAACCGCTTCTTCCGGCAGGGCTTCAAACAACGGTGTATGAAACAAGCCCGGAAGAATTGTGTGCCAGATCCCGCGCTATTGGCAGGGTCATGCTTTTAATACCCCCTTTGGAAGCCGCATAAGCAGCCTGACCGATTTGACCATCTTCCGCCGCAACCGACGCAGTGCTGACAATCAACCCACGCTCTCCGTCATCAGTAACCGATTCCAATTCCACCATTCCTGAAGCCGCATGGGCAATACAATAAAACGAACCAACCAAATTTATTGAAATCGCTTTTGCATAAACGCTCAGATCGTGCATCCGCACTGCGCCGGTTTTTCTGTCCCGCGAAACTGTTTTCATGGCCGGTGCAATTCCGGCGCAATTGATCAGTATTCGTTCCTGCCCATGAACCTTTCGAGCTTTTTCAAAACCTGACGCCACGTTTTGAGGATCCGATACGTCGACTTGACAAAAAACGCCGCCGATATCTGCGGCAACGGAATTCCCGCGTTCTTCATTCAAATCAAACAGCGCCACTTTCACCCCATGGGAAGAAAGCCGCCGGGCTGTTGCTTCCCCCAGACCTGAGGCACCACCTGTTACAACGGCGGAAATTTTATCACTTAGCTTCATATCAACCTCACATATTTAACCGTTCACCCCTTGGTAAATCCCCTCCGGCTTGCATGCAAGGGGTTGGTTCCCCATATAATGGCCAAGGAGAGCGCTATGAACGAGAGCAAGATAGACAAAATTCTTTTGCCTGTTTCACCTGAAAAAGACGAGAAACGGGATGAAAAAATACGCGCTGATTTTTGGCCAAAGTTCAAAAAATTTGCGATCAGGCTGCCCATGGCGGAAGATTTTGCCGCCGCATATTATTGTGCAACCGATAAAAACACCCCGCTCAAAGTTCGTGGAACACTGTTGGCAGCCCTCGCTTATTTTATCATGCCGATTGATATGGTGCCGGATATTTTGGTATTTGTTGGGTTTACCGATGATATTGCCGTTCTCACCGCAGCCCTCACAATGGTAAAAACCCACATTACAGATGAACACCGGGAAAAAGCAAAGCTGGCGATAGATGACGTGTCAAAAGACTAAAGTGTTTCAGGTTTTGATTGAGACACTCAGGCTGCGAAGAGCAGCCCGCCGCTTATGCGGCGCGCCCGCGCAGGCGGTTTGCGTAGCAAACCTGCCGTGAGCGAGGAAAATCTAGAGTGTTTCAATCAAAACCTGAAACACTCTAGCCGTCAAAAACCCGCAACAGCACCTTGCCCTTAACGTCCCGCGCTGCAATTTTTTCTAACGCCGTAGCCCCCTCTTCCAAAGGAAAGATCGAATCCACATGAGGTTTAAGGGTGCCGTCTTTTAGCCAACCCAGCAGATCGGTAATATTTTTTTGATTCTGTTCAGGCTGACGTCGGGCAAATCCTCCCCAGATAACCCCTCGAATATCCGCCCCTTTAAGCAAGGGAAGATTAAGCGGCCAATCGGACCGGAGGCAAATCCTATTACGAGAAACCGCCCTTTCCAGGCAATGGAACGAAAAGCGCTTTCAGAAAAATCACCCCCCACAGGGTCGTAAATCACGTCAATTCCTTTTCCCAAAGAAATCTCTTTCAGCCGCATTTTCAAATCTTCTTTTGCATAGTTGATAGTCTCATCTGCCCCGCATTGCCTGCAAAATTCCAGCTTTTCATCGGTAGAAGCGCATGCAATCACCTTTGCGCCCATAAGCTTACCAAGCTCCACCGCCGCCTGACCCACACCCCCGGAAGCTCCCAAAACCGCCAGTGTTTCCCCGGGTTGCAATTCTCCCCTGTCTTTTAAACCATGATACGAAGTACCATAGGTGACCATAATACAGGCCGCCTTTTCATCGCTCACCCCGTCAGGAATTAGCGAAAGAGCGGATTCTGATACAGCAACAAATTCCTGCGCTGTTCCGCTTTGACAATAACCACACACCCGGTCTCCCACTTTTAACCGGTTTACCCCTTCACCAATTTCCACAACCTCCCCGGATAATTCAGCGGCAATCGAAAACGGCCGCGGGGGTTTAATCTGATATTTGTCCTCAATGATCAGACAATCAAAAAAGTTTAATGCGGCAATATTCACTCGCACCAGAACCTCGCCCTGACCAGGCGCCGGCACATCAATATCCTCAACCACCAGTGAGGAAGGAGGGCCGGGCTGATAAGACAGAAGAGCTTTCATGTAGTTTCCCAAAATAATTCTCGCAATCTGATCAAAGGTGGCTCCCGCCACTCTTCTTCAAAAACACCTCCCGGAAAATAAACTTCGAATTTTCCCTATTCCTGCCCGATTTTTCAAACAAGTTATGAAAATGGGACTGAATATTGCTGTTTTAGCTAAAAACTTAACAATATTTACCATACCTGTTTAAGGTTTTGTAATACCAATAACGGCATGGTTAAGCCAATTTGAAGAACGGATCATCTGTTCGCATTGCGTTTATCCTGTTTAAGCGCAGAATTGAGAAACAAGTTTACGAATTGCGGGACATAAGTGGGAATTATCATGGTAAAAACATCATTCAAATCAATCGCTATTCTGGGCCTTGCCCTGGCGCTGCCCCTGAGCGCCGCGCAGGCACAAACCCCAAAAGCCCTTAAACAATACAAAGCCTGGGGCGCTTACACCTATAACGATACCAAAGCAGGTACAATCTGTTACATCCTGTCCATTCCCACCACAAAAGAGCCCGCTGATCGTGACCACGGAGATGTTTTCTTTCTGGTTAGCCAAAAACCCGACGGTTCTAAAAATTTCGAACCGCAAATAGAAGTGGGCTATCCGCTAAAACCCAATACGGCAGTAACCGTCACGGTTGACGGAAAATCCTTCAAAATGTTTTCCAAAGGCAACAATGCCTGGCTGGAAGATATTTCCCAGGAACCTGTGTTGATAAACGCCATGCGTTCAGGAAGAACCATGCGGGTTTCAAGCCAGTCCTCCCGCGGCACACAAACCAGCTACACCTACTCCCTTTCCGGCGTTACTGCAGCTTTGAATGAAGCGGCCAAATGCAAGTAAGCTGCAAATCTTAAACTTGCAGGAATACTCCGGCAGGCCCATATAGGCGGTAGTTTCCCCAAGCTGTCTGAACCCGCCATGCCTGTTTCAATTGATCTGAACGATAAAAAGACCCGCGCTGAGTTTTCCGCACGTGTGTCGCCCAATCAATCTATCGAAAAACCAAATCTGATTGGCCTCAGCCGTGATGAGCTTGCGGCAACGTTGCGCGAAATTGGTATTCCTGAAAAACAAACCCGCATGCGCGCCTCACAAATCTGGCAGTGGGTCTATTGGTATGGCCATGACAATTTTTCCGCCATGTCAAATATCGGGAAAGAGCTGCGCCATAAATTGGATGACAATTTCACCCTTCACCGCCCACAAATAATCGAAGAAAAAATATCTGAAGACGGCACCCGCAAATGGTTGTTTCGGTTTCCCCCCCGCGGTGCGGGAAAACCAGTTGAGATTGAAACCGTTTATATTCCCGAATCTGATCGCGGCACCCTCTGTTTATCCTCCCAGGTTGGCTGCACTCTTGCTTGCACGTTTTGCCATACGGGCACGCAAAAACTGGTTCGCAATTTAACGGCAGAAGAAATTGTCATGCAATTGATCGTCGCCCGTGACCGGCTGGGGGATTTTCCTGACAAACAAAGCGTTGGCACAAGCTTCGTCCCTTCGGGAGATCGCAAGATCACCAACATTGTCATGATGGGAATGGGTGAGCCGCTTTACAATTTTGACCACGTAAAAAAAGCTCTGCTTATCGCCAGCGACAACGAAGGGTTGAGCCTTTCCAAACGCCGCATTACCCTTTCCACCTCAGGAGTGGTGCCAGGCATATTACGTACCGGAGAAGAAATCGGCTGCATGCTGGCCGTCTCGCTTCATGCCACCAACAATGAATTGCGCGATGTATTGGTGCCGATCAACAAAAAATACCCGATTGCTGAACTGCTTGAAGCCTGTCGAACCTACCCCGGCGTATCCAACGCCAAACGCATTACCTTTGAGTACGTCATGTTAAAAGGAATAAATGATTCCCTCACAGACGCTAAAGAGCTGGTACGCCTGCTTAAGGGGATTCCTGCCAAAATCAACCTCATCCCTTTTAATCCCTGGCCAGGCTCAAATTACGAATGTTCCAACTGGGACCAAATCGAACGATTTGCTGATTTCGTAAACGCCAATGGTTATGCCTCCCCCATTCGAACCCCACGCGGCCGTGATATTTTTGCTGCCTGCGGCCAATTAAAATCCGAATCCGAACGGATGCGAATCAAAGATCGACAGGCTCTTGAGTCCATGCGCACCATGGTTTCAGGGCATGGTCAGTAAAACCAACAAATGACCCGGTTTTTTCTTGCCCTTATTCGGATAATTACCCTTGCCCTTTCGTTCACTTTGTCCACGTTTGTGGCGGCTGGATTCATCACATTTGTATTATTTTTGGGAGCCGATACCGGCTGGTTACAAAAAGACCCGTTCGTCGTTATCGGGGCGGCAACATTCCTGTTGGCCATGTGGCTCAGTATTGCCCAGCTCAGTTTTTATCCGGCACTTGGGATATTTTTTATTCTTGAATTCGCCCGCATGTCATCCCTGATAACCAGCCTTATATCCGGAGGCCTGTGCGCGATTGCCGCTTTGCTGTTGCTGCCCGAATTCACCCAATCTGAAGCCTTGCCTTACACGAATAGGGAGATATGGCTCGCGGTAATCGCCTCAGGTTTTGTGGCCGGTTTCACCCATTGGCTTTTGGCAGGACACCGCTCGGGACGATGGCTTGGGCCACAAAAAAGTACGGCTGCACAGCTCGATTAATATGATTCAAGAAAGTTCGGACATACGCCCACTCACTTCATCGCGCGTAGTACTCCACAAAAAGGCAAACGACTGAAAGCCTTCTTCCGTAATCTGATCCGTGTCCAGCGCATTAACGCCCGTTTCCAAAATCGCCGTAAGTTCCTTTTTCATTTCCATTAGATTTTTTTTGCTTTTGGTTTTGCGTGCACGAGCCGAAATGTCCAACAAAGTTTCATTGTAATCATCCCCGCGATTTTTTGCTTTATTCTGCATGTTACGCCGTAAAGCCAACAGGGCCGATCCAACCATCGCAAATATTGTAATTACGAACGCCATGGATTCCGAATTTTCCTGCAAGAAACTCGGCTTATCCCGATCATAAAATTTTGCCGCGCCAGGATGAATTGAAAGGCTTGCCCCGGAGGTCGTTTGCGGGTTTGTAATTGCTGAGGAAAGAGACATTCGAATTAGCAAATCAAGGCGATTCTCAAAAATAACTTTCGTCAACTCATGCACCGCACCTTCGTCTACAGAAGCACCTGCCACCAGCAGGCGGTGAACGCTGGGAGTAACAATATCTCGAACCGGCAAAGGTGCACCCCCATCAAAGGCTCCCTTAACGATAACCTCTGGCTTAAGATATGGCCGTTTCAAAGCCATAGCCTTGGCCTGTTGAATGGGAACAAAACGAATTGTAATTTTTCGAAGCCGGGCTTCTTCCATCAGATTCAAAAGCAAAAATGGGTCACGAAGGGAATTAACCAGAAATATCATATCCACTTTTCCGCGAAGAAAAGCTTCCACACCTTTTGCCCTGGGAACCGAAAATGTGCGGAAACTTTCCGGAGCAATGCTGTAATGATCAATGACGGACCAAAAGGATTTGCTGCCGGAACTACCGTCTTCAGGAATTGCCACCCGCGCGCCCACCACATCCTGAACCCGATAACGCGAACGATCCTCCCGTGCAATCAGCATGAAATAATCAGCAAACAGGTCGCTAACTAAATTCACACCTGTATAGGCGGGTGTGTTGGATTGAACAGTGGCCAGATCGACACTTCCCCGATTGATAAGAGAAATATTATCAGAAGAATTGCGGCTGGTCTGTACCTCCAGGCGCAACGTATCACTGTGGCGAGCAACCACCTCCGAAATTTCCTGCATCAATGAATGGGAATCGCTGCCCTGTGGCCCGGCCGCAACCGTAAGCGTGATTACTTTTTGTGAATCCTGATAAACCCACCAGCCCCCGCCAAGTGCAACCAGAACTATAAACCCAAAAATGGAAACCCATAGGGATTTCATGAATTAGCCCCCCGTAACTTTCTTAGTGTTGAATGTAGCACGAAACCATCAAAAGTTGACAGGCGCATTCAACAATGAATTTTTCCCTTTAGAACCAATACTCTAACCTCGCCTTTTTTTATCCCGCGCCGCCAGGGTGCGCAAACGAAGGGCATTCAGCTGAATAAATCCGTGGGCATCTTCTTGATTATAAGCTCCCTCATCATCTTCAAAAGTAACAAGCTCTTGAGAATACAAAGAGGACGGGCTTGAGCGACCGGTGACAATAACATTGCCCTTATAAAGTTTCAGGTTTACCTCGCCCTCCACATAAGCCTGTGAATGATCAATCGCTGCTTGCAGCATTTCTCTTTCAGGAGAAAACCAAAAACCATTGTAAATCAATTCCGCATATCGCGGCATCAATTCATCTTTCAAGTGAGCTGCCCCCCGATCAAGAGTGATCGATTCAATTGCCCGGTGGGCGCAAAGCAGAATTGTTCCCCCCGGTGTTTCATAAATTCCCCGGGATTTCATGCCCACAAAACGATTTTCCACCAAATCGAGACGCCCAATCCCGTTATCATGTCCCAGCATATTTAGTTTAGTAAACAATTCCGCCGCCCCCATGGATTTGCCATCGATGGAAACCGCGTCACCTTTTTCAAAACCAATGGTAATATCCGTCGCCTTATCGGGCGCGGCTTGAGGATCAATGGTGCGCATATAAACATATTCCGGCGCTTCAACCGCCGGGTCTTCCAGCACCTTCCCTTCCGAAGAAGAATGCAGCAAATTCGCATCGACCGAAAACGGAGCCTCACCTTTCTTGTCTTTCGATACCTGAATTTGGTGAGTATTGGCAAAATCAATCAGATCCGTGCGGGACTTGAATTCCCACTCCCTCCAGGGGGCAATCACTTTAATATCCGGATCCAACGCATAGGCTGCCAGTTCAAACCGCACCTGATCATTGCCCTTGCCCGTTGCCCCATGGGCAATGGCATCAGCACCAGTCTGGTGGGCAATTTCAATCAACCGTTTGGAAATTAACGGCCGGGCAATCGATGTGCCGAGTAAGTAAACCCCTTCATAAACCGCGTTTGCCCGAAACATGGGAAACACAAAATCAGCGATAAACTCTTCGCGAACATCTTCAATAAATATTTCCTTGATGCCAAGGTTTTCAGCCTTTCGTTTGGCCTCAATCAACTCAGCGCCACCACCAATATCACTTTGACCAAGATCGGCAGTGAAGGTTACCACTTCTGCATTATATTCGCTTTGCAGCCATTTCAGGATAATGGAAGTATCGAGCCCGCCCGAATAGGCCAGTACTACTTTTTTCACGTCGCCTTTTTTTATTTTCGTCATAACTTATTCAATTCCATATCTGAGTTTTCCAGGCGATCTATTTTAACTTCCCCGCCCACGAATGCCTGTTGGAAAAATTATTCCATACTTCAATTCCGCTTCTCACAATTGGTATTTGTAAAATCCACGCCGATAAAGCAATTGAAAATATTGCCACACCTGCTCCAATAACAACATCAGACAAAAAGTGACCCCCGAAGGCCACCCGAAGCAGGCTGATCATACACGCCAGAACAAAAATACACACACCGGCCAACCAGCGCCAACGAGATGGTAAAAAGGGTACAATCCATAACATCCAAAACGCCGCCGTTGCCTCTCCGGAAACAAAAGAACAATTCCCAACACAACTACTGCTAATATCACCGGGAAGGACATAAGGGGCATTCCCGTTAAATTCCATCGTTTGAGATGGACGCGGTCTGCCCCAAAAAGGTTTGAAGATAACATTGGTCAGAAAAAAAGGCCCGATAATCAACGACAGCAAACCATGTAATGGCCGCATCAAATTAGCCAGGCTCTTGTTATTCTTAAACCACAAAATATAGATCAGCCAAACCAACACTATCGCCGCAAACACTTGCGGCAGCCGCAACCCGAATTTCCGAATAATAATCCAGCCTTCTGAACGCCTGGCAGGAAAATATCCGCATCTTATTTTGTGAGCCGCGGCCTCACCACATGCCTGCGCATTGTAAAACCAATTGCTGAATAAAATCTCCTGCTCCGCCATAAGGCGAAATAACATCAGGACAAAAAAGCTTCCCGCAAGACTTCCCAGACTCCAGACCATGGGGTTTTTCAAAAGAGAAGTATTAGAAGATGTGGAATAATTTTTTTCGGTCAAAACTATCCCGTTTCGGTTGGATGCTTGAAAAAAGTTTCCCACGCCTACACCCATTTCAAGAAGCAGGCCAGAGCAAATGATGCCCTTGCGCTCATTCGACCTTTAATGCAGTCACCTCAATTTCAATTTTCATATCCGGTTCATTCAACTCACAAATAACCATGGTGGCAGCCGGGCGAATTTCTCCAAAAACTTCGCCCAGAATTGGAAAGATGATTTTTACATATTTGCGATCCGTCACATAGTAATTACACCGCACCACATGCTCAAAACCACAATCCGCTTTAGCTAAAGCCTCCTCGATAGTTTTCAGACAATTCCTTGTTTGGGCTTCAATAGATTCTGGTAAAACCATCTTCTCATAGTCATAGCCCGTGGTACCCGCCACAAATACCCACCGCCCCGCAGATGTGTCTTGCACAACCGCACGGCTATAGCCCGCAATCTTTTCAAACGGAGACCCTGTTGAAATCAAACGGCGCGCCATATTTATGATTGCCTGTTTTGCCGATTTTCAATCAAATCATCCATCACCGCCGGATCGGCAAGCGTAGATGTATCGCCGAGTGAACCAAAATCATCCTCGGCAATTTTACGCAAAATACGGCGCATGATTTTTCCTGAACGGGTTTTTGGCAGCCCCGGAGCAAATTGAATAGCATCCGGTGAAGCAATGGGGCCAATTTCTTTGCGCACATGGTTGCGCAATTCCACCTTTAACTCATCGCTTGTTTCTACCCCTGCCATCAAGGTAACATAACAATATATGCCCTGCCCTTTGATATCATGCGGATAGCCCACAACCGCAGATTCAGAAACAGATTCGTGCGAAACAAGCGCAGATTCAACTTCCGCCGTTCCCATCCGGTGGCCCGACACATTGATCACATCATCGACACGGCCGGTGATCCAGTAATAACCATCTTCATCACGCCGGGTACCATCTCCGGTAAAATATTTTCCTTTATAAGTTGAAAAATATGTCTGCACAAAACGTTCATGGTCTCCATAAACAGACCGCATTTGCCCCGGCCAGGAATGGGTTAAACACAAATTGCCATCAACGGCCCCTTGTACGGGCTCTCCTTCTGAATCGACCAGTTCCGGCCGAACTCCGAAAAATGGCAGGGTCGCGGAACCGGGTTTTAAGTCTGTGGCCCCCGGTAGTGGCGTTATCATAATCCCGCCCGTTTCTGTTTGCCACCAGGTATCAACAATCGGGCAACGGCCATCACCCACCACATTATAATACCACTCCCAGGCTTCAGGATTAATGGGCTCTCCCACCGATCCCAGCAAACGAAGCGAAGACCGGTTGGTGGAATTCACCGGCCCGTCTCCCGATTGCATCAAGGCACGAATGGCAGTTGGAGCGGTGTAAAAAATATTGACCTGGTGTTTATCGACCACCTGCCAGAACCGGGAGTTATCCGGGTAATTCGGCACCCCTTCAAACATCAAAGTGGTCGCCCCGTTAGCAAGCGGCCCATAAACAATATACGAATGGCCCGTCACCCAGCCAACATCAGCAGTACACCAATAAATATCTCCATCATGGTAATCAAACACATACTGATGGGTCATGGATGCCCACACCAGATAGCCCCCGGTTGTATGCAACACACCCTTTGGCTGTCCGGTTGAGCCGGAAGTGTATAAAATGAACAGGGGATCTTCCGCATTCATTTCTTCCGGCGGACAATCGGAAGAGGCTTCTTCTACTGCTTCATGATACCAGATATCACGATTTGCGTCCCACTCTATCGCGCCGCCGGTACGTTTAATCACCAGTACATTCTTTACGCTCACCCCTTTTGAAGCTGCAATTTTACACGCCGCATCGGTATTTGATTTCAAGGGAACAGGCTTGCCACCACGAACCCCTTCGTCGGCGGTAATCACGTAGGTAGAATCACAATCGACAATTCGCCCCGCCAGGGCGTCCGGTGAAAACCCGCCAAACACAATAGAATGCACCGCGCCAATTCTCGCACAAGCCAACATGGCGTAAGCCGCTTCCACCACCATAGGCATATAAATTGTTACCCGATCACCCTTTTTCACCCCATGGGACTTCATCGCATTCGACATGCGACAAACATGCTCAAACAATTGATTATAGGTGATTTTAGCATCATCGTTCGGGTCGTCCCCTTCCCAGATAATCGCCACCTGATCTCCGCGCTTTTCCAAATGCCGGTCAACACAGTTGGCGCAAACATTCAGTGTTCCATCTTCAAACCACTTAATTTCAACATCGGGATATTCAAAGGTCCAATTCCCCGCCTTTGTATAAGGTTTCATCCAGTCAATTCGTTTGCCATGCTCCATCCAGAACCCGTCCGGGTCGGAAATACTTCGAGCATACATCTCGTTGTATTTCGCTTTATCCACATGGGCTCGTTTGGCTGCATCAGCAGAAACTTTATAAACCTTATCTTCCATTCCTAGTGTCTCCCGATTCTGAAAAGGCATCTCGCCCGAAAACTCTCATAAAACTGAGTATTAACGTTAATCAATGATTACGTCCATTAGACCTATGACTGTGATAGTATATCGGATGGAAATTATTCGTTAGATTCAGCAATCCCAATTTCCATTTCTTTGCCACATTTGACGCTCATTTGCCCGTTTGCGGATTTATAATCTCGCGCTCCTGCACGTAATCGATTTGGTATAGTTGGAGTTTTTCCGCTCCATATATCGACCGCGATATTGGACAATCACATGGGTTATTTTTTTAGGCTTGGCCGCAATACTGCATTGTTGTTTTTTTGCGCAGTTCTTTCTGCCGGCGCCCAAACCTCTTCGGGGCTGAGCAATTCCAACTCCTACTCCAACGGTATAACCAAAGACCAACGTCAGATAAAAATTCTTGCTGCCCGCAAAAAAGCCAAAGAAAAATCCGCAGAAAGAAAATCTGCATTTTTGAAAAAACGAGCAGAAAGGCGTGAAGCCAGACTGAAAAGTCGCGCCCCCGGCAAAAAGAATCGCAAAATCACCACCTTAAGCAAAAAACAAAAAACGCAGCACATCTCAAAACGCAAAAAGCAGCGTAAAAAATCACCACTAAAACGTCGCACCAAACAAAAAATCAGGAAAATAAAGAAAACCACATACGCCTATGTAGGCGGACGCAGCAAAGGAATTTCAAAACGCGCCCCGTGGCGTTGTGTCCCCGGCCGTTTGAAAAAAGTAATTGCTCAAGTTTCAAAAAAATACGGTCGGGTAATTATCAATTCAACCAACCGCAGCCCCAGCCATAATCGAAGGGTCGGCGGAAACAGCCAATCATACCACCTGCGCTGCCGGGCAGTTGATTTTCGTGTCCGCGGCCGCACCCGTGGCCTTGCCCGCTGGCTGGCTCGCCACCCTTTGGTTGGAGGATACAAACGTTACCCCTCCGGGTTTTACCATATTGATATAGGCCCAAGACGCACCTGGTAGTTCCGGTTCACATACCGAACCACCCAAGAATTGCCCCTCTTTAAAGTACAGACTTGCAGATTAACCAAGTTTCCACACCAAATCTAAGTGTTTTTTAATCAAAATTGTGAAGATCCGTTAATCCTTTTTTCCGTAACTTAGAGTGTTGTTTCGTGCTTCAAAATCTGCAAAAATCCCGCCTTATTTTTCTCTTTGGTCTACTGTTCACTTTATCAGCCTGTGCCAGCCTGCCCGGCCTTTACAAAATTGGCGGACAGGGCAGTGTAAACTACAAAAAAATGTCGTGGTGTGTGCCATGGGGCTTAAAACGGGTTTTGCGCCGGGTAGCTCATAAGTACGGGGATGTAACTGTGAATTCCACCTGGCGCAGCCCCTGGTACAACCGCAGTATTGGGGGTGCTGCAAAATCCTACCACAAAACCTGCCGGGCGGTGGATTTCAAAGTTCGCGGCGCAAGTATGGCAGTTGTTTATGCCTATGTTAAAAAACAAGATGCCGTTGGCGGCCACAAACTATATCCTCCAAGCCAGGGCGGGCAAATTCATATTGATACAGGCCCACGCAGAACATGGCGTTAGGAAATCAGTAGGGCCGGGCGCTAATTATTCAACGCCCCCTCCAGCCAGATAACATCCTTAACCCTGCCTAAACGAGCCTGACGAATAAGCTCAGCATCCAGCCTTGCGCGGCGGGCGGCGGTTAATTTTATTTTGGCCTCCAGCCAGATTTTTTTAACTTCCAAAATCCCTTCCTTGCGCTTTGCTCTCATATCAATGCGCCCAATCAACCGATCCCCCTCCAACAGGGGATATACATAATACCCCCATTTGCGTTTTGCCTCCGG
>QILU01000125.1 GCA_003233475.1 Ahrensia sp. | reverse complement strand
TGGTCATCACCAGATTAATGCCAAAACTTTCCATGCGTTTGATCAAGGGCATTATGGCGAGGGATTCCCCCACACTTGCGGCGTGCAGCCAAACCAGCGGGCCATCGGGCCGGTCGTAACTGGCGTAACCATAACGCTCTTTGCGGCGCGCCGGATCTTCCTTACCTTTGCGTGCACGAGCACTCAGAAACGGCCCGATAAACGGGTACAGAATCGAGCCAACGCCGCGATATAATTTCAACGTAGTACGTGCCCAAACCTCACTCAAAGAATTTTTCCTTTTGGTTGCTGATTATAATATCCACCATTAGTGAAAGATAAATCAGTCGTTTTCAGGTTCAAGAAACCGGTGCATGTGAACCACAAAATAGCGCATGTGAGCGTTATCGACGGTGGATTGAGCTTTTGCTCTCCAGGCTTTTTTCGCAGAAGCGAAATTCGGGAAAATTCCGACAATATCCAGCTTATCAAGATCACGGAAAGTCACCCCGTCGAGGTTCTCCAACTCACCGCCAAATACCAGGTGAAGCAATTGCTTTTTGTTTTGTTCTTTGCTCATTGATGAGGCTCCAGATTTATTCAGGCTTACTTAGTGTGCTTATTCATGGCTTGTCGGGCGAGATCAAGCATTTCCTTGTGGGAACCTGCATGGGATGCGGCCAGTATCCCATGGCGAACATCCGGTTGATTGTATATAAGCGCGTTTCCCTCAATGTCGCTCAGGCAGGCATTTGCTTCACGGGCAATAATATCGGCGGCGGCCAAGTCCCAGTCTTTGGAATTTTCCCGTGCAAGAATGAGGTCGGCTTTTCCCATTGCCACCATCGCAATCCGGTATGCAAGGGATGGAACATATTGCTGTTTTGTAACGGGCCGGTTAGCAAAGTTGTTGATTGCGGTTTGCAGACTTCCCGACCCGACAAGTCTGATTGGGTCACCTGAATTTACGATTCTGGCAGAAATCGCTTTTCCGTTCAGGCGCGCGCCCTGCCCCTGGCGGGCAGTGATGGTTTGTTTTAGTGCGGGACATTCCAGCACGCCGACAACGGGGCGGTGGTTTTCCACCACTGCAATGCTCACGCACCATTGTTTCGACCCCTGAATATATCCTCTTGTGCCATCAATAGGGTCTACCACAAAAAGGCGCTTGGATTGCAGCCGTTCCGAATTGTCATCAGTTTCCTCCGACAACCAACCGTAATTGGGCCGGGCGTCGAGTAGTTTTTCTTGCAGGAATTTATCTACCGCGAAATCCGCCTCCGAAACCGGGGAATCCCCCTCTTTCATCCAGACTTCGGGGTCCTTACCGAACCATTTCATCGCTATTTGACCGGCTTCGATCGCCAATTCAGAGAGTAATATTAAATCAGCCTCATTTTGATTATTTTCCGGCAATGGTCATGCCTTCCACCGCTATCGTTGGCGCATTTGTGCCAAAGCGCCTGTCCAGATCACTGGCCGGTTCAAGCACGGCAAACATGTCGCGCAATTTCCCGGCAATTGTTACCTCGCTTACTGAATAACTCAACTCGCCGTTTTCAATCCAAAACCCGCTGGCGCCGCGGGAATAGTCTCCGGTTAAAAGATTTACCCCCTGGCCAATAAGTTCGGTGACATAAAATCCATTCTTTACGTCGGCAATCATTTCCTGCGGCGAGCGTTGGCCGGCCAGCATGGTTATGTTTGTGGAACCAGGGACTGTACCGCTCCCGGCACGATTTGCCCGGCCGTTGGTTTTTAATCCAAGCTCGCGCGCGGTGCTGGAATCCAACAGCCATTGGTTCAACACCCCTTTATCAACAAGATTGAGGGTTTTGCACTCCACCCCTTCGCCATCAAACGGGCGGGAAGATTGCCCACGGATAATATGCGGTTCGTCAATGATCGAAACTTGGGGGGAAAAAATTCTCTTACCCAGATCGTCGCGAAGAAAAGAGGTTTTACGGGCGATGGATGAACCGTTGATGGCACCGGAAAAATGCCCCACAAGGCCGCGAGCGACACGGGGGTCAAACAGGATTGTGGCCGTTTGGGTTTTCACCTGGCGCGGGTTCAAACGTTTGGCGGCACGTTCTCCGGCGCATTTCCCAATATCATCGGCGCTCCGCAAATCGGAAAAAAAACGCATGCTGTCAAAATCATAATCCCGCTCCATCTTTTGGCCTTCTCCGGCAATTACCGAAACTGACAAAGAAAAACGGCTGGCTTTATACCGCCCTAAAAAACCCCGGCTTGTGGCCAGCACGGTGCCTCCCAAACCAAATCCGAAGGAAGCCCCTGACGATTTAGAAACACCCTTAACCGCAAGGGCCGCTTCCTCGCAGGCCAAGGCCGCATCACGCATGATATCAAAACTGGGAGCCGTTGCATCAAACAAATCCAATTCAGGAAAATCCGTTGTCAGATCGTCATCTTCTGCCAGCCCGGCATGGGGGTTTTGCGGGGCAGCTTTTGCCATCGCCACAGCCCGTTGCGCAAGCGCGCCGGGGTCTGCCCCTTGGTTTGCAGAAACCGATGCGACCCGTTTACCCATGAACACCCGCAGGGAAAAGGCATTGTTTTCTGCGCTTTCGGTTTCTTCTATTACTCCATCGCGCACTTCCACTCCGGTGGAACGGCTGGCGGATACAATTACATCAGCAGCCTCAGCACCGGCTTTTTTTGCGGCCTCAACAAGCATCACCGCCCGATCCTGCAAGGGGGCTAAATCAAATTCTTCCAACTGAGATGTCGACAATTTCAAAAATATCCAATTAGCTTATTCGCACCGTGTAAAGTTATGTGCGTCAGGCATCAAGTGTGTTTTGATCGGATAGCATTCAACCGCCAAGTCAAACAACCTTTTCCAGCGCTTCTTCAATCAAAGTTCGGGCCAATTCGCGAGTGCTGGAAGTGAGTTTGAGAATTTTTTCCGCCCTTAAAAAATCCAACACACCAATCCCGTTTACCGGAGGTACAATCATCACATCAGGAGGGTTGATCTGGCACTTTAATCTGGTTGTGGCCTGCATCATCAATTGGCTGGCACCGGCAAGTGCTTCTATTCGGGACGGAATTTCCGTCTTGCTGCGTTTGGGGCCGCCCACCACATCAACGGCAACAATAATATCGGCTTTGCCGAGCAACAAATCATAGGGCAATGAATTTTGTATTCCCCCGTCAACCAGCGCCATGCCATTTTTAATCACCGGTTTGAATATGGCAGGCAATGCGGCCGAAGCTGCAATGGCTTCCACTAAATTCCCGCTGGAAAACACCACCGGCTTTTGCCCATAAAAATCGGTTGCCACCACCTGCAATGGAATTTTGAGTTCTTCAAATGTTGCGGGAACCTGTTCCGGCAAAAATGCGCTCACTGCTTTTTTTGGGTTGATATTTCCCAACAGGGTGGCTGGTCCGGAAAGAAATTCTTTTATCCCCGTCGGTCTCATGCGCCAAAAACGGGAAACCACATTACCGGGGTCGCTAAATGCGGCAATTACGTATTCACGAATTTCTTTGCCACTCATGCCGGCGGCGTATCCAGCCCCCATAATCGCACCTATGGATGTTCCCGACATCGCAACCGGTTTGATGTTCAAATCATCCAGCGCTTCAAAAATATGGGCATGGGCAAGGCCGCGAGCGCCGCCGCCGCCCAGGGCGAGGGCGATAGTCGACGTTGTCATTTGTATTTTTTTCCAACCGTGATGATTGTTGGTTTCCCACCGAATAATTGCGTGGCCAGACGGCGGGCATCTTCAAGGGTGACAGATGAAATATATTCAGCCCGTTTATCAATGTAATCGATACCCAAGTTGGCCTGTTGGATGGCAACAAGAACGCCTGCAATTTTGCCCGATGTATCGAGATTTGAAATCGCATAACTGCCAATTATATATTTTTTTGCTTTTTCCAGTTCTTCCGCCGTGGGGCCATCTTTCGCCATGCGTGAAAATTCCACTAAAATCACGTCTAGTGTCTTTTTTGTTCGTTCCGAACGGGTGGCGGTTGCTCCGCCGACTATTCCTGCACGGTCATAGGTGCCAAGATAAGAATACACCCCGTAAGCGAGGCCTCTTTTTTCCCGTACCTCTTCATAAAGACGGGAAGAAAACGAACCCCCGCCCAAAATGTAGTTCACCAGATAAGCGGTGTAAAAATCCGGATCATCGCGCTTAATCCCCGGCAGGGCCAGCCGAATATTGGTTTGAGGCGTATCAAACTCGACGTGAATATTCTCACCGGTTGTCACCTTAAATTCTGGCACAGGGGTGAGTTGCGATTTTTCCGGCAGATCGCCAAAAACCTGATCCAGCATTATTTTCAGCTCGTCAGCACTGATTGCCCCAACAACACCGATAACCAGGTTATCACGGGCAAAAATTCTTTTGCGGAAATTTTCCAAATCCGTACCCGTCAACGCCCCCATGGTTTCAATAGTCCCGGTAGATTTTCTAGAATAGGGGTGATCCTTGTAAACCGCCTTGCGAAACGCTTTTCCTGCAATTGCCTGCGGGTTGGTTTCCTGGGCTTTCATGGAATTGAGATGGGTGGCCTTCATGCGTTCGATGGGGTCCAAATCAAACCGGGGTTTGTTTAACATTGCGGCCAATAGCTTAAACGATTGGGGAGCGGCCTCTTTCAAGGTTTTGATACTACCGGAAAAATAATCGGCGCCCGCACCAAAAGAATAACTCATCCCATTGTCGTCCAGGGCCTCCTGAAACGCCTGGCTTTTTATTTCTCCCGCACCTTCATCCAACATGTTGGACAACAATTGGGCTGTTCCGCCCTTGCCAACCAAATCCTGTGTCGTTCCGCCTTTGAACGAAAAAGAAACAGCAATTAGCGGCACCGTGTAATTTTCCACGAGCAAGGCTTTAATGCCGCTCTTGCTGATCACGGTTTTTATTTCCACCGCCTGTGCAATGGAGAGGATGCTCAACATCAAACTCACCGCGAGGGCGATTTTTGCTGCCGGAATTACGATAAATGTTTGCATGATTCTCATCAGCTCAACCCTCTTTCTTTTCGGGGGAAAGATATCCGGTCACAGACCGTTTCAACTTCAAATATTTGCGCGCGGCCTTGTTAACCGCTTCCACGGTTACAGCTTTTATGTCGTCCGGCCACGATTCAATTTTTTTAATTGTAGAACCAACAACCAAAGAGCTACCATATATGCGTGCTAATGACACCTGACTGTCCTGGGCAAATACGGCTGATTTTATCAACCTATTTTGGGCGCGTGTCACTTCTTTTGCGCTCACCCCGTCTTTTAGAAGTTTCGCAATTTCCACGTCAATGGATGCTTCCACCTCGGCAAGTGTTTTCTCGCCGCGCGGGGAACCGTAAAAACTAAATTGGGTATCATCCAGCGCTCCGCCATGGTACCAGGCTCCGGCTCCGGTTGCCAGTTTTTGGTCAATCACCAGCGACCGGTATAAGCGGCTGGTGGTGCCGCCGCCAATTATCTCGCTCAATATCTCTAACGCCTCGGCTTCACCTTTGGCGGCCAAGCGGTAGGAGGGAACAAGATACAACCGCTGAAAGGAGGGGGTGCGAACCCGCGCATCCGACATCTCAATACGGCGCGCTGCCCGTGGGGGCGGTTCACTTGGGCGCATACGCTCGCCCGGTTCCGCCCGGCGCTTCACTTTTCCGTAGGTTTTTTCCGCAAGCGCTTTTACGGTCTTTGCGTCCACATCACCCGCGACAACAAGTATGGCATTGTTGGGGGTGTAAAATTTATTGTAATAGGCAATAGCATCATCTTTGTTGAGCGCGTTGACCTCATGCGGCCACCCGATAATGGGTATTCCGTAACGGTGGTTTTGATAGAGCGCCGCACTCATGGCTTCGCGTAAAATTGAACCGGGGTTGTTTTCCGTGCGCGAATTGCGCTCTTCTTGGACCACATCGCGCTCGGCCAGAATTTTGTCCTGTTCAAGCACCAGATTTTCCATCCGGTCTGCTTCCAGCATCATCATTTCTTCAAGCACCGCCGGGGTTACCCTTTGGAAATAGGCTGTGTAGTCGGTTGAAGTGAAGGCATTCTCCTGGCCGCCAATGGATGCGACGCGGGCGGAAAACTCCCCGCTCTTCACGGTTTTTGTACCCTTGAACATCAAGTGCTCAAGATAATGGGCAATGCCAGACTTCCCCGGCGGTTCATCGGCGGAGCCAGCTTTATACCATATCATATGGGTAACAACCGGGGCGCGGCGGTCTGGAATAACCACCACCTGAAGACCATTTTTCAAATAAAATGAAGTAACTTCCGGGCCGAATTTTTGCACCTGTGAAGCTGCCGGATTTACATTTATAATTGAACCCAAACCAGTGAAGGTGAAACCAAGGCTTGCCGCCAGAACAGACGCCAGAACCGGCCTCGTAAATTTTTTCGAAATCGCCATCATTACTCTTGATTTTCCTTTTTAATTTTCTTCATTCTCAGGGATGGGGTTCAAGTATTTCTAGTTACCACATTATAGGACGGCAATAGGGTTTTGCACCTTAATTTTTTGTCATAGCTGCGTGACCAATTGGTAAAATCCGAAAGCCGATTCCCCGAATTTTCTTTCATCCAACATTTTTAGATGCGGAAATTGTGACGGCAGGTAACCGAGGCTTTCCTCCAGAATAACAAGCGCCTCATTTTTCAGCCAATTGTTTTGGATCAATGCAGTTATTGCCTTTTCGCCAAGCCCTTTTTTATAGGGGGGGTCAACAAAAACCAGATCAAAAGGAGCCCTCGTGCCAATGGGTCCCGGTCGGGTGGCATCCCGGCGAAAGATTTTGGTGTGGCCGGTCAGTCCTAATACTTCGATATTTTGGCGTAACAAGCCTCTTGCCTCCACGCCCTGTTCAATAAACAGCGCAAAATTTCCGCCTCGGGAGAGGGCCTCAAAACCGAGCGCGCCTGTACCCGCGAAAATGTCTAAAATACGGGTGTTATCAAGTTTTTCCGGCCAGTTATGGGTGATAATGTTAAACAGGCTTTCCCGGTTGCGGTCGGTTGTGGGTCGAATTTCCCGGCTTTTTGGTTCCGCCAGCTTTCTGCCGCGAAATTTACCGCCGACGATCCGCATGGTTTTTTCCTTTATGCCTTACGGGCTTTTTCCGATTGGGGTCGCGCTTTCTGTCGGGCTTTGTATCCAACCTGGAAAGCGGGTCAACGGGTTTGGACTTAGCTGCTTTTTTGGAAGCGGTTTTTTCGACTTTGGGCTTTGGCAGGTTGGCCAGAAGCGGTGCGTCAAAGTTTGCGCCCGATTGGGAAATCAGCTTTACACCAAGTTGGTCACGCAAAGTTCTTCCCCGCACTTCTTGAACCTGTCCGCGAGCCAAATCCCCCAATTGAAATGGCCCGTATGAAATGCGGATTAGACGATTAACCTCTAGGCCAAGAGAAGAGAGGACATTTTTAACTTCCCGGTTCTTGCCCTCGCGCATGGCGAAAGTGAGCCAGACATTGGTGCCCTGCTGGCGTTCCAACTCGGCATCAATTGCGCCATAAAGCACACCGTCAACCGCGACCCCGTTTTTCAAACCATCGAGTTGTTCCTGGGCAATTGAACCGTGGGCGCGGACCCGGTAACGGCGCAGCCACCCGGTGGACGGCAATTCGAGTGCACGGGCCAGGCCGCCATCATTGGTCAACAGCAACAACCCTTCAGTATTAATATCCAAACGACCGATGGAAAGCACCCGGGGCATGGAATCCGGCAGAGCTTCGAAAACGGTTTTGCGCCCCTCCGGGTCTTTCGATGTGGTGACCAGGCCTGATCGTTTGTTCAACAGCCACAAACGGGTGCGCTCAATAATAGGAAGTTCCTTGTCATCCACTAAAATGTGATCTTTTTGGGTGATAACGCAGGCAGGCGTGGTCAGAAGCTTACCATTCACTTTCACCCGGCCTGCTTCTATCCAGCGTTCCGCATCCCGGCGGGAACACAGGCCCGCGCGCGCCATGCGCTTGGCAATTCGCTCGCCTTTTTCCTCGGCTTCATCAATCGAGCCGGGAACCGAAACTTCCTGAGCCCGCTTGGAGTTGCCTCGCGAAGACGACCTTGAACCCTGCTGGCTATTTTTAGAAGATGATTTCATTCCGCGTCCCTACCATCCAGGGCAGCAACATGCGAGGAAAGATTGGTAAGCAAAAAGGCACTGGCATTTTGAAACAAAATTTCATGGAAATTGCACTGATCGAAGCCCGCAAGGCCGCCCTTCGCGATGAGGTGCCGGTGGGGGCGGTTGTGGTTTGCAATGGCGAAGTTTTGGCCCGTGGGGGGAACCGCACAATCGAGCTGAACGACCCAAGCGCCCACGCGGAACTGGTGGTAATTCGCAAAGCCTGTGCCAAATTACAAAGCCAAAGACTGGTGGATTGCGATTTATATGTGACCCTCGAACCGTGCACCATGTGCGCAGCGGCGATTTCGTTCGCGCGGATCAGGCGGCTCTATTTTGGCGCTGAGGACCGTAAGGGAGGGGGCGTAATCAACGGGGTGCAATTTTTCACAAAGCCCACGTGCCATCATGCGCCGGAAGTGTATTCGGGAATTGGTGAGAAAGAAGGCGCTGCCCTGTTAAAAAGCTATTTTGCGGAAAAGCGATAAAACCTATTCCCTGCCCCAACCGGAGAAAAAGCCTTTTTTGCGTTTATCCGTTGGGAGAAATACCTTCTCGCCGGTTTTTCCTGCCTCAGTAGTTTCTGCCGGAGTGCGATATTCTTTAGGTGGTTCGGTTAGATACTTACGTGGCTTGGTTCCGGTTCCAAGGCCGCGAACTTCTTTCAACCGCGCAAGCCGACGCTCGCGGCCATTAACAACTATTGCCCGATCTTGGTCCGCTCTGGGAGAACGATCGGAATTGTCAATATTCCTTCGTATTCTGGAAATCCTTGGCCCTGTTCCATCGTCAGGAAGCCCGGCAATTTCGCTTTCTGTGGGAACGCGTGTGCGACCGTCCCGGTCAATTTTACCATCAAGTTCCGCAAGTCTGGCTGCTCTTGCCTCTTCAGGATTTGTCGGGAAATAGGCTGAGCCGTTTTCAACGGTTTCTGCAGGGGCTGGCAGTTCATTTCCTGCGGGGGCTTTTACAAGTTTTGGCCGGGCAGAATAGTCAATTTTTTTCTTCTTATTGCCCGTTCCTAACAAAAACAGGCCACCCACGTCCTCGGCCAATTGGGCTTCCTGAGAAACTCCGGTGCCATAGGTGGTTCCGGTGGAACAACCGACAAGAAGGCCTAGAGATATTACCCCTGCAACTTTTGCAAAGGATTTTGGCACGCTTTTATTGGAAGAGACGATATGATTCGACATGAACCCAAACCCAAATGTTTGACAAAAACTTACCCTTTTCAGGCCACACAAATGCGGCCAGATTCCGGCAATGGGAGATAATACTGTTTTAACCCTGTTTTGGCAAGGATACACAGTCAGGAAACCTGCTGAATTACCCTGACCCTCAACAGGTGTGGTTAACCAATTCTCAACAGTGGCTTTAACCCGCTTCAATCTCACGCATGGCATTGGCATCGCGCAGGGAAAGATCGGGGTAATCCCGGTCGGTACCGACCTCCGGTAACACACGCCATGAACGGGCGCATTTATTGCCTTCGGCGAGCCTGTTGACCACCCCAACACCGGGTAAATCCTCTAAAACAAAGGCGTTTGATGGCGGCGCATCAGGAGAAATTTCAATTGCGCTGGTGATGCAAATATCCGCCATGTTCAGCCCATCAAGTGCTGAGCGCAAATCATCGTTCGAAATATACACAACTGGTGCCGCTTCCAATGACGACCCCATATGACCATCTGCGCCTTTTTCCAGGCGGCGGGCTACTTCCAAGGCACCGGTGACAACACGGCGAACCGAACGCACTTTGCGCCATTTTTGTGCCAGTTCATCATTTTGCCATGCGGCAGGGATTTCGGGGAATTGGCGCAGATGTACTGATTCGGCTTCGGGATGGCGCTGTTCCCACGCCTCCTCCATGGTGAAGCACAGCATCGGGGCCATCCAGGCGGTCAGGCAATTAAACAGTTTTGAGACCACCTGCAGTGCGGCTCTGCGGCGAACAGAAGAGGGCGCATCACAATAAAGCGCGTCCTTGCGGACATCGAAATAGAAAGCTGAAAGTTCGAGATTTATAAAATTGTTCAGTTGCGAAAAGATGCGTTTGAAATCAAAATTATCGTAGCCTTCGCGCACAACACCATCCAATTCATAGAGCCGATGCAACATCAATTGTTCAAGTTCCGGCATGTCTTCATAGGCGATTTCTTCTCCCGCATCATAGGCAAGGGTGCCCAACATCCAGCGCAAAGTGTTGCGCAATTTTCGGTAGGCATCAACAGCGGTTTTAATCACTTCCGGGCCAATGCGTTGATCCTCGGTGAAATCGATGGACGAAACCCAAAGGCGGATAATATCAGCGCCGTATTGTTTGATAATGTCATTGGGAGCGACATCATTGCCGAGGGACTTTGACATTTTTTTACCCTCATCGGTGACGGTCATCCCGTGGGTGAGGACGGTATCATATGGTGCCCGCCCCCGTGTTCCGCAGGATTCCAGCAAAGAAGAATGGAACCAGCCACGGTGTTGGTCTGAACCTTCGAGATAAACATCCGCCGGCCATTTCAAATCCTCGCGCTGTTCCAGGCAAAAAGCGTGGGTGGAGCCTGAATCAAACCAGACATCAAGAATGTCATTGACCTTTTCCCAAGGCTCCATGTCGTCCACAAAACCCCCCAGAAAACGCTGTTTTGCGCCGTCGGCATACCAGGCATCGGCGCCTTCTTTGCGGAAGGCGTCCTGGACACGGGCCATGAATTCATCGGACTTTTCAAAGTCGGGGCCGGGGATGGTTTGCTCTGTTTCCGTATTACGAAAAACGGAGATCGGAACCCCCCAGGCGCGCTGGCGGGACAGCACCCAATCGGGGCGTTGTTCGATCATGGCGCGCAGACGGTTTTGACCGTTTGCGGGGACAAAGCGGGTGTCCTCAATCGCCGTGAGTGCGGTTTGCCGCAGGGTGCCTTTGCTCGAAACATCGTCCTTGTCCATATAGACAAACCACTGCGGCGTATTGCGATAGATGATTGGTTTTTTGGAACGCCACGAATGGGGGTATTCGTGTTTTAAGCGACCGCGAGCGAAGAGGTTGTTGTTGCAACCGATCAGCGCTGTGATAACCGCCTGATTGGCTTTGCCTTTTTTGCCCTTGTCGTCCATCACCCGAACATCGGGGAAGCCGGGGGCGTCTTCAGTAAAGGAACCATCGTCGGCCACCGTGAACGGGATGGCGGAAGAAATGCCCATGGCTTCAATTTCGTCGCGTTTGGCGATCCAGTTTTCAAAGTCATCGCGGCCATGACCGGGGGCGGTGTGGACAAAACCCGTACCCGCTTCGTCGGTGACGTGATCGCCCTGCAGCATCGGAACCATGAATTGATAGCCATCCGCAATCCCCATGGCTTTGAGGGGATGGTCGAGGATCATGCCTTGTAAATCTGAGGCTGTGACATCTTCCAGCCGCTTTAAGGTGACTTTGGCTTTGGCGGCGCATTCATCGGCCAATGTATCGGCGAAGAGAATACGCTCGCCCGGTTGAGGGCCGAATTCCTGCTCGGCTGTATCGATCTCATAAAGGCCGTAAGCTACTTTTTCAGAATAACAAACAGCGCGGTTTCCAGGTATTGTCCAGGGGGTGGTTGTCCAGATAACCACCGATGCGCCCTCAAACATTCTACTCCTATTTACCCATTCTGGGGTAGGAGTACCTGGTTTGTCAGGCGAAGTGAGTGGCGCAATATGTTTTTGCCAGCGTGGGCGTATGGGAAATTTCACCCAGACCGTATCGCTCTCAACCATATGGTATTCAATTTCGGCCTCGGCCAAAGCGGTGCGTTCAACGACGCTCCACATGATTGGTTTGGAACCCCGATAGAGCTGGCCGGATTTTGCGAATTTCATCAGTTCGTTGGCGATGATGGATTCGGCGGGGAAGTTCATGGTCAAATAAGGTTGTTTGAAATCGCCGGTGATGCCGAGGCGGAGAAATTCTTCGGTTTGAACGCCGACCCAATGTTGGGCAAAATCGCGACACTCCTGCCGAAATTCATTGATTGGAACTTCGTCTTTGTTTTTGCCTTTGGCGCGATATTGCTCTTCGATTTTCCATTCGATCGGCAGGCCGTGGCAATCCCAGCCGGGAACATAGTTTGAATCATAACCGCGCATCTGGAACGAAC
>QILU01000137.1 GCA_003233475.1 Ahrensia sp. | reverse complement strand
GCAATGGTCATGGTGGTTCTTTCGATCGGGTAGTCTTAATTGGGTTGTTTTATGGAGCCCAGAATACATGCAGTTGGGATTGAGGGTGGCGCAGCACATGGCGAATGGGTATGTCATCCGCTTCCCCATCACCCATGGCTTCTTCAAACACGGCCCGTTTTTCCTCCCCTTCAATGTGAAGTACAAGAAATTGCGCTGACGTAATAGCCGGGATTGTCATGGTGATCCGTGGTTCATTAGCCCCTGGAGCGATCATGGTTTCAAATAGGGTGTTACTGTTGGGGTCGGTGGCTGATGCCAGATTGTTGCCACCGGGAAACAGCGAGGCGGTGTGTCCATCCAACCCCATGCCCAGCACCAGCACATCAAACGGCAATTCATCATCATCAAGCAAACGGGCTTGCGCTCGTTTTGCCACGTCCTCTGGCGTTGAATTATCTTCATACAAGCTGAGGAATTCTGACATGGGGTGATCGTCCAGCCCCAATTCTTTTCGCAACATTCGCTCGTTGCTCCGTTTGTCGCTTGAGGGAACAAATCGCTCATCCACTGGGGCAATATAAATCATTTCGCGTCGCTCACCCAGCAACGCGCCGAGCCTGTTCAAAAACAGTTTTGGGGTTGAACCGCCGGAAAGCGCAAGGGAGGCGAATTGACCGGATTCAAAATCTGTATCAAGTTTCTCAACCACTGTGTGGGCCAGAGCTTCCGCTAGTTCCTCGCGGGATTTATATTCAAGAAATTCCTCAACAGCCATCCTTCACCTCCATCATTCGCCCCCATCGTTCCAGGTGCGGCCATCGCGCTCAATTAATGCGATGGCCTGGCTCGGCCCCCAGGTACCCGCAGTATAACCCCGCACGGCCTGCGAAGTATCGCTCCACGCTTCAAAAATCGGATCAATCCACCGCCATGCTGCTTCCACTTCGTCGCGCCGCATGAACAAAGTCTGGTTGCCGCGAATAACATCAAGTAACAATCGCTCATAGGCGTCAGGACTGCGGCCATCAAATGTCTCGGCAAAGCTCATATCCAGCGGCAGGTGTTTCAGCCTCATTCCCCCGGGGCCCGGGTCTTTGATCATAATCCACTGTTTTACCGATTCGTCCGGCTGCAACCGCAAAACCAATTTGTTTGAAATGGGCACCCCTGCATCTTCCCCAAAAATAGAGTGGGGCACCGGCTTGAATTGAATAACGATTTCAGACATGCGCATGGCCATGCGTTTCCCGGTTCGCAGATAAAACGGAACCCCCGCCCAGCGCCAGTTTTCAATGCCAGCCTTGAGAGAAACAAAAGTTGCCGTATCGCTTTCTTCTCCAAGCTCATCAAGATAACCCTCAACCTTCCCGTCAGGCCCGGCCCCGGTGTTATATTGGGCGCGTACCGTATCGGCCAAACAATTGGCCTTTGTGATCGGGGTTAAGGAGCGCAGGACTTTCAGCTTTTCATCGCGAATAGAATCCGCATCCCCTGAGGCGGGAGGCTCCATCGCCACCAGACACAAAAGCTGCATAAGATGATTTTGCACCATATCGCGCATCGCACCAGAGCGGTTGTAATAGGCAGCACGATCTCCAACCCCAACGGTTTCCGCCACCGTGATTTGCACATGATCAATGTGCGCATTATTCCATAGCGGCTCAAACAATACATTAGCAAACCGTAAAGCCAAGAGATTTTGCACGGTTTCTTTACCCAGATAATGATCAATCCGAAAAACCTGATCCTCGCTAAAATAGCGCCCGACTTCTTCGTTTAGTTTTTTCGCAGAAGCAAGATCGTGGCCAAGAGGTTTTTCAATTACCAGCCGCGAACGATCATCGATCAGTGCAAATTTTTCCAACCGCTCTGCGATGGAACCAAAGAGGGAAGGGCCAACGGCCAAATAATAAGCACGGATACGGCCATCATTTTTTTTATCGAGCAGTGTTTCTAATTCCGGCCAACCATCGTCGCTCATCACATCGATTTTCAAATAATCAAGCCGCGCCAAAAATCGCTCGAGACTTTTATCATCGCGCAATTCTTCAGCGACATAGGTCTGCAAGGCGTCACGGGCGAATTGTTGATATTCTTTTTTCGTGTGGCCTGAACGCGATACACCAATAAGGCGCGCATTGTCGGGCAATTGCCCGTCCCGTTCCCGATAATAAAGCGCTGGAAGCAGTTTTCTTTTTGCCAAATCACCTGTGCCACCAAAGATAATGTAATCAAACGGTTCCACCGGAATAATTTTGCTGGTCATAGAGTTTCCGTTCCTTGCGAATATGCAATCAAAACCATATTCTTTAACCGGATACCAGCCCGGATACCAAAAGGGAAATTTCATGAGACTTGAAGGAAAATCTGCAATAGTCACCGGCGCCGGTTCGGGCTTCGGTGAGGGAATGGCAAAACGCTTTGCCCAGGAAGGGGCCAATGTCATTGTCGCCGATCTGAACCGCGAGGGGGCTGAACGGGTGGCCGCAGAAATAGGCGAACGCGCTATGGCGCTGTGTGTTGATGTGGCACGAGCAAAAGACAACGTGGCCATGGCCAAAGCAGCGGTGAGTAATTTTGGCAGTCTCGATATTTTTGTTTTGAATGCTGGGGTTACCCACAAAAACGTCAGCCTGCTGGATGTGGATGAGCAGGATTTTGACCACATCACGGACGTGAACATGAAAGCGCTTTATCACGCGGTTCGTGCGATTGTGCCCATAATGGAAAAACAGAGCGGCGGATCAATCCTGGCGACAGCATCAACTGCGGGCCTGCGCCCCCGTCCGGGCCTGGTTTGGTATAATGCCTCCAAGGGCTGGCTTATCAATGCGTGCAAGTGCATGGCGGTGGAACTTGCACCAAAAAATATTCGGGTGAATGCGCTTTGTCCGGTAGCTGGAGAAACAGGAATGCTGGTCGATTTCATGGGGGAAGACACCCCGGAAATTAGGGAAAAATTTATAAGCTCTATTCCCCTGGGGCGGTTCAGCCAGCCGCGAGATATGGCCAACGCTGCACTTTATCTGGTTTCAGATGAAGCTGATTTTATTACCGGTGTTGCGCTGGAAGTTGATGGCGGAAGGTGCGTTTAACGCAAAAAAACCCGACTCAAGCGTGCGCCCAAGCCAGGTTTAATGGTCGTTAGATATGTAAAAATCAGGCGGATAAAGCCTGTTCTTCTTTCATATAAAATGCATAGCGCCTGCGACCGACGGAACGGGCCACCTCTGCGGCTTCCAATGCCTGTGAAAGCAGCAGTTCTTCAGCAAAATCTTCCTGTGCGGGCAGGGTTATTCCCATATGAAAACTGGGCATGAGTGTTTGATTGCCCACCTGATACGGCATGGCTAGAATTGTACCCAATCGGCGCGCCAGTGCTTCTGCATCGCTCGCCATGGTAACTTCTCGCAACAGGACGCAAAACCGCGCTCCTTCGAGTTTTGCCGGCACATCGCTCATGCGAATGGTTTTTGCCAGTCTGTCAGCAATTTGTGTTTGCAACTGATATTGCTCTTCCTCAGGGACAAGTCCGTCAAACGCAGTGAAATCAATGGCAATAAGCGCGAAGGATTCCTCCTCCCACTGCTCGGCAAATGCATCATCAATGGATTGCAGCAGCAGGCGCTTATTCGGCAGCGCTGTTCTGCGATCATAAAATGAAGAGTGTTCTATTTCTTCTTTGATGGCAAAGAGACCGGAAATATCATCGAGAGTTGTTATCCATCCGCCTCCATTGACCGGAATATGGCAAATGCTCATGACCCGACCATCGGAGAAGGTTTCAATGCGCGTATCTGTGTTTGTTTTACGGGCGTGATTAAGATGGGTGGTTACATAATCTTCCCCATCAATACTGGAAATGGTTCCCGACCCCACCTGGTGATCAAGCATATCCACCAAGGGTGTTCCCGATTTAAGCAGTTCTTTTGGGAGATCATACAACTCCCCGTAAGCTTTGTTGCAGTCGATCAGCAGGGCGCTTGAGCTAAACACCGCTATACCGCGATCAACCTGCTCCAGCAGGGCGGAGCGCTTTTCATTCTGGCGCGCCAATGTGGGCCAGGGTTTGCTGGCTACTCCAGCCTTGTTTTTTCCATCACCCTTACGGCGTTTTAATTCAACCATCGTCGTCTCCAGATAACCCCATCGCGACAGGTGCGATTTTGTAGAGACTTTGCCTTGCTAAAATTAACGGGGCGGTAAAATGAACCAAATATTTGCGAGTTAGGTTAATGCATTCTCTACATCCGCAACGAGTTCTTCAATTTCCTCAATTCCGGTGGAAAGGCGCAGCAGGTTTTCCGGCACCGTATTCTCGATTGTATGGCGATGTTCCACCAGACTTTCTACGCCTCCAAGTGATGTCGCTCTTTTGAAGATATTCAATTTTCCGGCAACTCTAAGGGCGTTTTCTCTATTCCCCTTGATCTGAAACGATAACAGGCTTCCATAACCGCCACTCATCTGGCGGACAGCAATTTCATGCCCTGGATTGGTGCTTAATCCGGGGTAATGAACGGCCTCCACTTTTGGGTGGGTGTTGAGAAAATGAGCCATGGTCAGCGCATTGGCACTCATGCGCTCAATCCGCAACGGCAGGGTTCGCATTCCGCGGATTAATAACCAGGCTTCAAAGGATCCAAGGATAGCGCCGGCATCATGCCGGTCGGTTTTTATCATTTGCCAGACCGGGTGGGAGGCATCGCTGCACGCCAAAAACCCGGCCAGCACATCACTATGACCATTAATCCCCTTGGTGGCTGAGTGCATGACAATATCAGCCCCATGATTCAGGGGTTGGGAAAGCACCGGTGTTGCAGCGGTTGAATCCACCACCAAAAGCGCCCCCAGCCGTTTGGCAATTTTAGCACAGGCTGCAATATCGACGGTTTTCAGGTAAGGGTTGGAAGGGGTTTCAATCCAGATAATATTGGCATTGTCTGAAACGTTTTGAAATGTGGAAAGATCCGAACAATCAATCTCCACCAGTTCAATTGCGCGGCGTGAACAAAATTCTCGCGTCCAGTGGGTAACCCCCCAATAAATGCCCGTTTGCATGACAATCCGGCCGCCATTGGGAACGGTGCGCAAGACACCCGCAGCAGCAGCCATGCCGGAAGGCAACAGCAGTCCTTCTTCGCCATGTTCTGCCAGTGTTAAAATTTCCTCTCCCAAACGGAGCAAATCATCGTCATCGCGGGAATAGATATGATTGGGGGACAACAGATTGTAATCCTTATCCCGTACAAATGTGGTGGAGGACTGTATGGGTGGTACAACACCCCCGGTTTGCGGATCAATCGCCCCATTGAGCTGGGCAAACAGGGTGGCGAGGGATGGGGTGTTTTTACGGGCACTCATGGCTTTTTCTTTAATTTCTTTAATTGTTTGCGCATGGCGGCGCATTGATCGGAAATATCAAAGGCAGAAAGAACCAGCGCATTATGAAATACCGTCCGACTTTGCTGCCCAATCAGTTAGTTTGAGGAGGAATTCATGGCAGGCTTCCATTTCGCTGACGGCGACATATTCATCCGGTAGATGGGCTTGCTCAATTGAACCGGGCCCGAAAATCACCCCCGGCACTCCGGCGGTTTGAAATTGCCCGGCTTCGGTGCCGTAGGATACCCGACCGGATGTGTTCAGCCCGGTTAAATGGCGCAGCAACATTTCAGCAGGTGAATCGCTGTTTGGAGCCAGTCCCGGCACACTGTGTCGTGGAACATGAACTATCCCCGCCTGTTGGGATACTGCTTTCAACCCCGGCTCAATTTCTGCGGCGATGAAATCTTTGACTTCCTTCACCAGTTCGTTGACATCATCCTCCGGGACGCATCGGAACCCCCATTGGAACGTGCATTTTGAGGGAATAATATTAGCCGCAACACCCCCGTTTATAACACCGCAATCGATGGTCGTATAAGGCGGATTGAAACCGTTTGACGGGTCCGCACTTGCCTTTAGCCGTTTTTGCATATCGTGCAGATAAGCAATAATTCTCCCCGCCGCCATTATCGCGTTGGCACCCAATCCCGGCAGGCTCGAATGGCCATCAACCCCGTGAATGGTGGTAATAAATCCTTCACTCCCCTTATTGCCTCCGACAATTTGCATGAGGGTTGGCTCCCCAACGATCACCGCAAGAGGGGCGGGCAGGTTTTCACGCATATCATCAATCAAACCCAAAACCCCGGTGCAGCCCACCTCTTCGTCGTAAGAGAACGCAAAATGCAACGGGGTTATAAGATTAGCCTTATTCATTCGCGCCGCGTGGGCAACCACACAGGCCACAAACCCTTTCATGTCGGCTGATCCACGGCCAAACAATCGGCCATCGCGTTCCACCAGTTTGAAGGGGTCGGATGCCCAGTCCTGACCATCCACCGGCACCACGTCCGTATGGCCAGAAAGCACAACCCCGCCGCGTTTCTGTGGCCCAATCGTTGCCCAAAGATTTGCCTTGGTTTTTTCTTCATTAAAGGTGAGGCGGGTATCCACGCCAATTTGCTCAAGCTCGTTACGAACAAATTCAATGAGCTCAAGGTTGGAATTGCGCGAGGTGGTATCGAACGCCACAAGCTTTTCCAACATGGTAATGCAGTCTTTTGCGCTCGGATTAGTGGATATCATGGTTTAGTTTTACTCACTGCTTGTTTGGCGGCACTTCTCGCACTACCCTCTTAATCGGATATATGGGAGCAAGTTAACGTGATGCGCAACGTGGTAATCAGCGGAACAGGTGTTTTTACACCGGAAGAAGTTATCACCAATGAAGAATTGGTGGTCGCATACAATGCCTACGCCGATAAGCAAAACGCCATAAATGCCGAAGAAATTGCGGCGGGCACCCGGGAACCCCTGACCCATTCCAATGCGGAATTCATTTTCAAAGCTTCCGGCATTGAACGCCGTCATGTGATGAACAAGTCAGGCATTCTTGACCCCGATCAAATGAAACCGGCGCTTCACCAGCGCGAAGATGATGAAATCGGGATCATGGCTGAGATGGCAATTCAGGCCGCAAGGGATGCTTTGAAACAGGCCGGTAAAACAGGTTCTGATATTGATGCAGTAATTTGCGCCGCCTCAAACCACGAGCGCGCCTATCCCGCCATCGCCATTGAAATTCAGGATGCCCTGGGGATTGAAGGGTTTGGATTTGACATGAATGTGGCCTGCTCCTCCGCCACATTCGGCATTCAGGCCGCCAGCGATATGATCCGCTCCGGCTCTGCCAATTGTATTTTGATGGTCAATCCGGAAATATGTTCCGGCCACCTGGAATGGCGCGATAGGGACTGCCATTTCATTTTTGGTGATGTGTGCACCGCGGTGATAATGGAGGAAAAATCTCAAGCCGGTTCCGCCACGCAATTTGAAATACTTTCCACCAAATGCCTGACAAAATTTTCCAATAACATCCGCAACAATCACGGTTTCCTGCGCCGCTCCCGCCCCGATGGGGTGGTGGACCGCCGTGACATGCAATTTATGCAAAATGGCCGGGCCGTGTTCAAACAGGTTGTGCCGATAGTCTCGGAAATGGTGATCAATCATTGCCGGGAACAGGGCGTTGACCCCAAAAAATTAAACCGCATGTGGCTGCACCAGGCCAACAAAAGCATGAATGATTTTATTGGTAGAAAAGTATTGGGGCGCGTGCCGGAACCAAATGAACAGCCCAACATCTTGCAGGAATACGCCAACACAAGTTCCGCCGGTTCCATCATCGCTTTCGCCCAGCACAGCGATGACATGAAGCGCGATGAGTTGGGTATTATCTGCTCATTTGGCGCAGGCTATTCGGTTGGCAATGTGATCGTGAAACGCTTGTAGTTAAATTCTGTCCAACATCGCGTACCATGTCAGCGCCAGAATTTTGAGTGGGTTGCGAAATGTTGCGCCGCCGGGAAAGCTGCTGATTTTCATCTCCTGAAACAGTTTTATCTGCTCGCTTTTGCCGAGGAAATATTCTGCAATCATGCGGCCTGTGTAATGGGAGAGCATTACCCCATGGCCGGAAAACCCACCCGCAGTCCATAACCCCGGTTCGAGCTCGCGCACATAGGGTAGGCGCTGCATGGTGATGGCGACATTCCCTCCCCATGCATGGGTCATCTCAATTCCACTAAGCTGCGGATAGATTCGTGTAATTTGTTTGCGAATGGCCCGTTCAATATCAGCGGGTGCCGATTTCCCATAGGCTTCGCGCCCCCCAAACAACAGCCGGTTGTCCTGCGATTTTCTGAAATAACGCACCATAAAACGGCTGTCATCCACCGCTTCTCCACCGGGTAGAATTGCTGTGTTTTGCGGCAGGGGCACCGTTGCCCCAATAAAGCTTTGAATAGGCAGCACATGGGCCGCAAGTTCAGGGCGAAAATCATCGTGATGGCCGTTCATTGCCAACAGGCACCGCTCAGCTGTCACTGTACCACTGCTTAATTTAACCGAAATTTTTCCGTTGCGGTTGATCTCCATCGCTTTGGATTGTTCGAAAATCTTCGCCCCGGCCTTAGCCGCTGCTTGCCCCAACCCGATGCAATATTTCATCGGATGAATGTGGCCGGTGCCCGTGTCTCTTGTGCCACCAAAATAATGGGAACTGCCCAATGCGTTTCCCATCTCCTGTTGGTTGAGATACTCAATTTCGCCATAGCCATAGCGACCATTCAACACGTCCACCCCTTCTCGCATATTCGCTTCAAATCGTTTTTTGTGCATTGGGGTTAGTTGGCCGTTTTGATAACCGGCATCAAAATCGTATTTATCAGCGATCCTCAACAACGAATGTTTGGCGTCTTCGGCCATGTCCCAGAGCGCTTTCGCGCGCTCAAAACCCAGCTCTTTTTCCAGCCCCAGAACATCTGCCCGTTGTCCGCTCCCCATCTGCCCGCCATTTCTGCCGGAAGCACCGTCTCCAATTCGGTGCGCTTCTAACAGCACCACATCTGTGCCCGATTCCGCCAGTCTCAAGGCTGCAGAAAGCCCGCAATATCCGCCGCCAACAATCACCACGTCGCAGCTGATATCACCTTCAAGGGCTGAATAAGACGGGCGATTGCCGCACGAATCCTCATACCAGGAACGGCCCGCAGATATGGGGGATTGGGCGGCTTCACCATCCATAGGATCATACATTCAACAGGAGGAATTCACGCTCCCAGGGCGAAATTACCTTCATAAAGGTCTCATACTCTTCACGCTTGATGGCGCTATACACCCCAATAAATTCTGCCCCAAGCATGTCGGCAATAGCCCTATCGCTTTCAAACAGCGTCAGTCCGTCTAGCAGACTTCGGGGCAGATCATTTTCCCCCTCGTTGGCGGTTTTAGCCATTGCTTTGTCGGGTTTGATAGCCTGGGTGAGGCCGAGATAACCACAGATCAGAGAAGCAGCCAGCGCCAGATAGGGATTGGCGTCAGATGAAGGAATGCGGTTTTCCACCCTGCGCCCCCTGGCATCAGAGGTAGGAATTCGTAAGCCAGTGGTGCGGTTATCATATCCCCATCTTACGTTAACCGGAGCAGACGTGTGGGTGGTTAGCCGACGGTATGAATTCACATAGGGTGCCATCATCACCAGAGTTTTAGGTAAGTATTTTTGCATCCCGCCAATGAAGTGATAAAAAGCTTCACTTTCCTTTCCCTTTGGAGTGGAAAATATATTCTCTCCGGTTTTGGCATCCACCACCGATTGGTGAATATGCATGGCGGAACCGGGCTGCCCCTGGCTGGGCTTGGCCATAAACGTGGCATACATTCCATGTTTTAATGCCGCTTCACGAATGGTGCGCTTGAACAAAAACACCTGATCCGCAAGCTCAATTGCATTGCCATGGTTGAGATTGATTTCCAGCTGCGCCGCCCCTTCCTCATGGATCAGGGTTTCTATTTCGAGCCCCTGAGTTTCGGAAAAGTCGTAGATATCGTCAATCAATTCATCAAACTCATTGACCCCGGCGATGGAATATCCGCCCCCGCCCTTGATCGCCCGGCCGGAACGCCCCACCGGGGGCTGCAAAGGCATGTTTGGGTCTTCATTGGTTTTCACCAGATAGAATTCAATTTCAGGAGCCACAACAGGCTTCCAGCCCTTTGCCCCATAAGCATCCACCACCCGGCGCAATACGTTGCGCGGTGTATAGTTCACCATTTCCCCGCCATGGGTGCGCATGTCGCAAATTACCTGTGCGGTGGGGTCGCTTTCCCAGGGCACTGCCGAAAGTGTTGAGATATCGGGAACCAGCCGCAAATCCCCATCATGGGGCGGGTACTCAAAAGTACCGCTCTCTTCAGGATATTCGCCAGAAATTGTTTGCATAAAAACCGAACTCGGCAGAGCCAACGCCGAAGCATTTAAGAACTTGGCTGACGGCATCATTTTCCCTCGCGCCACTCCGGCAATATCGGGGGTGATGCATTCAATGTCTTCAATTCCTCGTGCCCGAAGCCAGTTTGCGGCATCATCCATAGAATTTACATCATGGGTATTTTTAGATTTGAGATTCAAGCGTTGAACAGTTTCATTGCCGGAAGCGGGCATGGGACACGTTGGTTAGAGTTTGATGGGTGAAATCTATCAGAGCAAATGAATTCTGGGAACCACTAAGCGGGTGCGCACTGAATCGTCTTGCACGAATGCGGAGCAGGAATGGGGGGTGGCATACGGAATCTTAACCATAGGCCCCCTATAATTGGTCAAATTTTTCACTCCGGGCGTGTTCATGGACAATGATGCATTGATGCGGCGCATTTCCGCTGCGACAGACATAAAAAAAGAAGTGAAATCATCATCTTCATCCGCACCGGTTCCGGGGCGAGAAAGAAGTGCTCACTCCCAGCCTGTATTGCGTGAATCAACGCCCCTTCCGCCCGTGCTGCCTGCTGTGGCACCAGGGGTTCCAAATGTGGGGGCTGTAACTTCTCCTGGTCAACCGCTGGCAGGCAGTCCGCCCTTAGCGCCTGAAGCTTCTCCACATACTCAAGCCCAGGCTCAACCCAAGCCTGTGGTTGAAGGGCCGCTTTTGGTTTTTGCCCCTCCGCCCATCAGTGAGAAAAAAGTAGAACAGGGCGAAATTCGCCCCATGCGCAAGGAAGACCGTCCTGAAGCTTATGTAATCGCCTGTGACGGCAATATGGCAATTGTTCAAGGTGATACCACTTGTATCGACACTGTTACCGGGCTGACATGGGCAGTGGGGCGTATGCTTTCGATCATTGTAGGCAAAAGCCGTGTTGTCGGAATGATTTGCGATATTAAAATGCCTGAAGGTCATTTCAGTGAAGATGAAAAGTCCATTCTGCATTTTCAAATCGAACTGCAAGGTGAAGTTACCGACAAGGGCGACGATGGTATTCCAAGTTTCGTAAAAGGGATTACCTCTTACCC
>QILU01000073.1 GCA_003233475.1 Ahrensia sp. | reverse complement strand
GTGATATCACCACGAAGATACCAACCGCCAGCAGGCTGAGTAATAATCTCAGGTGCTTGAACGACCGGAGGGTCAACCAATAAATCTGCGGCGTTAGCCATTCCTGGTACAAGCACAACCGCGGCAAACAATGCGGCTGAAGCGAGCGACTTTTGAATTATAGAGCTGCTCATTGCAACATCCTTCCTAAACTACCCCACCAACAACGGCGCGGTTTACATGAAACTCGAAGGGATATTGCGATTAATAGGTTAAGCTTGGATTAACTGTGAATATTAACTGTGAAATTTAACGTTACCCGAAAGGTAACAGCCAATATCAAGTGGCCGAAAGCACCACATCTTCGCCGTCGGCGATAGCGCTGAGCTTCAATCCACTCTCCTGCGCCAGCAGTATTGTATAGTAGGGCTGAACCCCGTGGGCCGTGATTTCCCCCTCAACGGTACCATTCAACATATCAAGAAATTCCCCCGGCACCCGCGCTTTGGGGCCCACACACCGGATAGTAAAACTGGCAATCTCCCCCTCACCGTGAACCTTAACTCCAATATTTCCGCCGCGCGGAATTGCACCCAAAGACAATAAAATCAGGTTCAGCAATAGTTTCACGCGATTTTTGGGAACCAACGAGCGCACCCCTTCCCAAGTCATGTCAGATTTTTCGCCTTCCATATAACCGCGAACAACATCCTCAGCCTCTCCTGTATCAATTAAAGAGCTCGCCGAACCCGAAGCCCCGAAAGCAAGACGAGAGAATTTTAGTTTGGCGGTGGCTGACTTGGCGCTTTTTTTTATGAGCTCCATGGCAAATTCGCGCATTTCTTCCCCCTGATCCTCTGCAAGAACCTCAAGACCGTTCGCCAAAGCCCCCACCGGAGAAATAATATCGTGACAAACCCGACTGGCCAGAAGGGCGGCAAGATCAAGTGCGGAGAGAGTCGGAAGATTTGGCATAGAAATTCCCATAAGCAATTGGGGGCAAAAAAAAGCCCGTAATTTTTCAACAATTGCCCCGGCATCAACGCGAATACAATAAAGAGCCGAATCAGCCAGGCACAATCCTGAGGATTCGATACACAACCCCCCCATTCCTGAAAAGCCCACATCACAATTTGTAAAAAAAAGCTTTTGTTTACCCTATCGCAAACCTTTTAATTCAAATTGGAGTCAATTCCCTGAAACGGACGCATTTTCGTTTCACAAAATTATCAAGCCCATGTGTTTCAGCGCACAACCTCAAATTCAGTTCCGCACAATTGGTGAAGGATATTTCCCCATGACACCTAAGAAAAAACTCAACTCCAAACTTAATCTAAGGAAGTTCACCCTGGCGTTAGGCCTTGCCTTCGCCACCGTGATTGCAGCTCCCATCAGTGCCACATTTACTTCAACCCCGGCGATGGCCGAGCAGAACCGGACATTTTCCGCCAACGAATTGGTCGACGCTGGCCATGGTTTTTTCGGGCAAACATCGTCTGGCCTTGCCACCCTGGTTGAAAAAGCAGTTTCCTCCTACGGTCTCCCCAACGGATATATCCTTGGCGAAGAAGGTTCTGGCGCATTTATCGCAGGGCTGCGTTATGGAGAAGGCAAGTTATACACAAAAAATGCCGGAGATCATCCGGTTTTCTGGCAGGGCCCTTCGGTGGGCTGGGATTTTGGCGGCGATGGCAATCGAACCATGATGTTGGTGTATAACCTTACCTCGGTCAATAAACTCTACAATCGCTTTGTCGGCGTTTCAGGGTCCGCCTATCTTGTCGGTGGGCTGGGTATGACAGTGTTAAAGCGAGGCAGTACCATTCTTGTTCCGGTGCGCACCGGCGTTGGCGCTCGTCTCGGGGTGAACATCGGATATCTGAAATTGCGCGATCGCCCCACCTGGAACCCATTTTAATACCAACTCCCACACTTCAAAACTATCAGCAAATAAACTGGGAAAAGTCTGCACAATGTGGCAGGCTTTTTTTTTGATATAATTTTACTGTATAGTCTATGCTGATTAACACCCCGGAAAAACCAACCTAAAGGATACAACAGCCTGTGCTTGAAAGCGGTTTATTTTTTACCCTCGGATTTTTAGTCGCAATCCTGCTGATACTGATGATTGCCCCCGCTATTTGGCGGCGCGCCGTTAGTCTCACCCGCAAAACTATCGAGAGCTCTATCCCCTTAACGGTTAGTGAAATTCAGGCCGACAAGGATCAATTGCGCGCCGAATTCGCCATGAACACCCGTCGACTTGAAGTCAATCTGGAAGATACCAAAGAGCAAAGTGCAGAGCAGCTGATTGAGATAAACCGGCGCCGCGACGAAATGCTGGCGATGGAAGCCGACCGGTCTGAAAAATTAATCCGCATTACTGAGTTGGAATCCCAGGCCGCTGAAAGGGAGTCCAGACTGAATTTAACCGAAGGACAGCTAAAACAAACCTCCCAGACCATGAGCTCTATTCAAGGTAAACTGGAAGAGAAATCAACCGCCCTTGACGATCTGGATCACAAATACCGCGATGCAGTAGACGATTTTGATGGGCAAAAAATTGAAATGGTTGCCCGCGAAACCCGCCTCGACACCATCCAGGACGAAGCCAGCCAAACCCGTGAGAAATTAAAATCCAAATCATCAGAACATAAAGAGCTTCTTGCAGAAACCAAAACCCTCAACACCGCCCTGTCAAAAGAAACCAAGCGAAATGGGGAATTGGAAGAAAAACTTGCCAAACTTCAAAGCCTTCAGGCAGATATGGAAGGGCGATTGGAAAGGCGCGACAACGATCTTGCCAAATTGCGCGAAAAATCCGGGGCCGATGGAGACCGGATGGCGGGTTTGGAAAAGCAGTTGAACAAAACCCAATCGGAAAAATCGAAACTTGATTCCAATCCTACAGAAGAACTTGATGATTTACGCAAGGCGCTTGAACGTGCCGAAAAGGAACGGAATAGGCTCAAAGCCGAGCTCAGCACATTGAAACTTTCCGGCAAAGGCAAGAGTTCTGAAAGCAGTGAAAACGCTCTTATGCGGGAGCGCATAAAGGATTTGGCAGCCAAAGTAACCGCGCACACCGCCACAGTAGAAGGCCCAGGCTCTCCCGTTAATAAAGCGCTTGGATCCAAACCCAAACGAAAACCTACCAAAGGCCACTCAAAAGGAAATACGAAAAAGAAAAGCGACACCGACGCCGCCCGCAGCCTTGCCGGTCGCATACGCGCACTTCAAGCCGCCTCCGAATAGGCGCAAAAATGGCGCACAAAAAACCTGCAAAAACTCCGGAATTTCCCGACAAGGATTGCGCAACCTGTGGCCGCCCTTTTTCGTGGCGTAAAAAATGGGAAAAAAACTGGGCCGAAATGAAATATTGCTCCAAACGTTGCGCCTCCCAACGCAACCCGGTTGCAGCGCGTTATAAATAGCCCCTACCCCACAAATTCACCCCAGCTTTTCCTGATTTCATCAAGGATAGCCGGATCGTCGATTGTTGCCGGTATTTTGAACTCTTCCCCATCGACAACTTTTTGCATGGTGGCGCGCAGAATTTTGCCCGAACGAGTTTTTGGCAGGCGTTTGACCGGAACAACTATTTTGAACGCGGCAACCGGGCCTATTTTTTCGCGAACCAGTTTCACCACCTCCGCCTGAATTTCTTGCCAAGGCCGGTTCACCCCATTGTTCAAAATTACAAATCCCGCCGGCAATTGCCCTTTTAATTTGTCACGAATTCCAATCACCGCGCATTCCGCCACATCATTATGCTCCGCAATCACCTCCTCCATACCCCCGGTGGAAAGCCGATGCCCCGCCACATTAATAATGTCGTCAGTGCGTGCCATAATGAAAATATAACCATCCTCATCCATAATTCCCGCATCAGCGGTTTGGTAATATCCGGGAAATTCCTGTAAATAAGCTTGCTTAAATCGGGCTTCCGCATTCCATAACGTCGTAAATGCCCCCGGCGGCAGCGGCATTTTGATCACAACATTGCCCAACTCACCGCGCGGCAACTCTTCACCGTCATCGCCCAATATCCGAACATCATAACCGGGCATTGCCACGGTGGGGGAACCATATTTTACCGGCAGCAGCTCAATGCCCACCGGGTTTCCCGCAATCACCCAGCCGGTTTCCGTTTGCCACCAATGGTCAATTACCGGGGTTTTCAACAACCGCTCGGCCCAGTGTATAGTATCCGGGTCGGCCCGCTCTCCGGCCAAAAAGAGGGTGCGAAAATTGCTCATATCGTATTTTTCAATGAACTTCCCTTGCGGGTCTTCTTTCTTGATGGCGCGAAACGCTGTGGGTGCAGTAAACAAAACGCACACGTTATGCTCCGAAATCACCCGCCAGAATGTGCCCGGATCAGGTGTACCCACCGGCTTGCCTTCAAACAAAATCGACGTTGATCCCTGCATCAACGGCCCATAAATAATGTACGAGTGACCCACTACCCAACCCACATCAGACGCTGCCCAGAATACTTCACCCGGATTAACCCCGTAGAAATTTTTCATGGTCCAGTATGTCGCGACCATATGCCCGCCATTGTCGCGCACAATGCCCTTGGGTTCTCCCGTGGTGCCTGAGGTGTAGAGAATATAAAGCGGATCAGTGGCTTTCACCTCCACACAATCAACCTTTGTACCCGCATCCCGGTGCTTGCCCACCTCCAGCACATAATCAAAATCAGTGCCTACTTTCAGATCGCAAACCTGTTCTTCACGCTGCAAAATTATGGTAGACTGGGGTTTGCTTGCCGAGAGTTCAATCGCCCCGTCGAGCAGCGGTTTATAGTCGATTATCCGCCCCGGCTCGATGCCACAGGAAGCAGAAATCACGCATTTTGCCCTGCTGTCATCAATCCGCACCGCAAGCTCGGCAGAGGCAAATCCGCCAAACACCACCGAATGCACTGCCCCCAGCCGGGCGCATGCCAACAGCGCAAACGCCGCTTCAGGCATCATCGGCATATAGATGATAACCCGGTCGCCCTTGCCCACACCACGATCGCGCAATACGGCGGCCAACGCCTCCACTTCGATTTTTATTTCGCCATAAGTGAACTTACGCGCTTTGCCGGTAATCGGGCTGTCATAAATCAACGCCACCTGGTCAGCGCGCCCTCCCGCCACATGCCGGTCAACCGCGTTGTAACAGGTGTTGCAGGTTCCATCGGCAAACCAATGGCCATAAAGCCCCTCATCGGGAAAAAACGCCTTTGTGGGCTTTTTCACCCAATCAATCGCCTGCGCCGCCTCCATCCAAAATTTTTCGGGGTCAGCTTTCCAGCCTTCATAAATTTTAGCAAATGCACCCATGGTTTGTTCTCCCAAATATTCCACTTCAAGAATAAACCGAAAGCGCTTTAGATAAACTCTTTTACCGCCGGGCTGGTGCGCGGTTCATAATCAAAGAATTTCAACATATGGTCAGACCAGATATCATAGCCAAGATCGTTGGCGTGAAACCCGTCTTTGCAATAGCCCGCAGGTTCGTCAATCGGCAGTGGCGGCACGCAAATGACCCCCCGTTCCAAACAAAGCTGCGCCCCCATTCTATTAAACAGCGCCACCCGCAACATCATTATTGACGCCATTGGCTCTGGCAAAACCGGGGAGTTGCGCACGTCGATTGTCTGATGCCAATAAATTCGAGCTTCGGGGAAACGAGAGCGAAGCGCATATAGCAGCGTGCCAAATTCATCTTTCCAGCGCCCCACCGTGTGCCAGTTTTTAATGTCGTTGGTGCCGAGCATGATCACAATATGGGTGTATTCCACCGGTTCAAGATTGGGCACCACATAGTCCCGAATTTCCCCCGCCACCGCGCTGTTATGGCCAGACATGTGCCATTCAACTGTCTCATCTTTTCGGCGGTGTATCTTTTTTGCCATTTGCGGGCCGATGGCCCCTTTGGTGAATTCAACGCCCACAGCAGCGGCCGATGAATCCCCGATGGTCAAAAGCCTGGTGCTGGCTTTCCCCTTGCCATATTGCCCTGACAACGGCCCGATTGCGGGAGAAAGCCGCATGGCCCGCTCCCGCACCCAAATACCCTGAACCGCATAGACCGGAAAACACAGCCAGGAAATCAATGAGATAAGAAGAGGGTGCATAGACAACTTTCAGTTTGGAATTCGCAAGGGTCTATGTAGTGAATTCCCGCCTTAAATCCACCCCATGCTCATCTAAATCTGGCACCCGTCCGGGGCGGAATGTTTCTCCTGTCACTATGGCCGCAGGCGAAAGAATTTCGAGTTCTTTGTTTCCCGCTTCCACCACCACCCAATTGTTTTGCGGGTGGGCCACAAAATCGTTCAGGTCAGACAGTCTCCCATAGGCAATTTTTGCTTTTTCCAGTTTTTCAATCATCGCCTCACGCGGGTGCGTTGCAAAGGCCTCAGCCACAAAACCGTCCACCCCGTCACGGTTTGCCACCCGTTCCGAATTGTCCCGGAACCCACTTTGCAACGGCAAACCCCTGTCGCCTAAAGCTTCGCAAAGCCGCGCCCATTCCTGCTCGTTTTGAATGGAAATCAACAACGGTTTGTCGTCTGCACAAGTAAACGCCCCATAAGGCGCAATTGTCGGGTGTTTCAACCCCATTCGCCCCGGGGTTTTACCGCCGTAGCGGTGTTGCATCATCGGCACATTCATCCAATCCGCCATGGCATGAAACAACGAGACCGTAATTCCCCGCCCCTTGCCCGTCTTCTCCCGCACAAACAGCGCTTGCAGAATTGCCGCATGTGCCCCCATACCCGCGGCAATGTCGCAAACAGAAACCCCCACCCGTGCCGGGCCTTCACTGGTTCCGTTAATCGCGCTCAACCCGCTTTCCGCTTGAATGAGCAGATCATAAGCTTTTTGGTCGCGCCTTGGCCCTTCTTCCCCATAGCCCGAAATTGAACAGGTGATCAGCCGCGGGTCAGCTTCACGCAATTTGGTCATATCCAAACCCAAACGGGCCAACACTCCCGGTGCGAGGTTTTGAATCAGCACATCTGCATGAGAGATCATCCCGCGCAGCAATTCCAAATCAGCGCGGATTTTCAAATTCAGCGATATGCTTTCCTTGCCCCTGTTGAGCCAGACGAAATAGGCGCTATTGCCCTTGGCGAGCCTGTCATAGCCGCGCGCAAAATCCCCCTCCGGCCGCTCAACCTTGATAACCCGCGCGCCGCCATCGGCCAACCGACCAGATGCATAAGGCGCCGCAACAGCTTGCTCCACCGCAACAACAGTGATGCCTTCAAGATCTTTCAAAACTTCACCATTACCCATTCGCGTCAAACTATTCGCGCTGGCAATAACTACTTGCCTGCCGCCAGTTTTTCAAACCGCAAACCCTTTGCGGTGCGCTTTGGAAACCCTTTCCAATAGGTGTGATCGGCCTTATTGGTTCCGTCTTTCTCCTGCGACCAGACACCGTCATTTGATTGGGCAACCAAATCAAGGAAAGAATCCATTCCGCTATCCGCTTTCAGATATTTCCCAAGCCATGCGGTGACGAAATGCTGGGAGATATTGTTCATTCGCACCGAATCCCAAACCGCATCGCTGTAATGTTCGGTGAGATTAAAACCCAAATCCTTATCCACCTTATTGGCTTCTTTGGGGGCAGGAATGGGGGCGCCGGCATTATGATTAGCACTATTAAATGTCAGCAAAGCCCGGTCCACATTTACTGCCGCCTTCCAAATTGCCCGTGTGCCGTTTTCATAGCCGGATACATCGTCTTGAGAACCCGCCACAAACATCATGGGAGTTTTGATGCCTTTCAAGGTTTCGTCGCTCCAGAACCCAAAATTCATTCCCCACGGGGCAAAGGCAATTGCCGTTTTTATGCGCGCATCCGGAAGGGCATTGTGGGTTTCACTGCCGCTTTTGTGGATACCAAGTGTGCCGAGCGGGCCGCCCCAAGCATAATCAACAGACGCTTGTGTCACCCCGCCACCAGCGGTAATCACCGCTCCGTAACCTCCCATGGAATAGCCGATCAACCCCGTGTTGTTGGCATCAACCAGACCATTCAAAAATGAACTGTTATCGGTGCTCAATTTGGCTATTTGATCAAGCACAAACAACTGGTCAAGCGACCGATTCACCAAGGTTGATCCAAACGCGGCTTTGTTGCGGTAGGTTGAATCGGGGTGATCAATGGAGGCCACCACATATCCTTTTGATGCAATATTTCCAGCCAAATGAGAGAGTAAAAACCGGTTCCCCGGATAGCCGTGGGAAATCAAAACTAGTGGATAATTTTTTCCCGCCGCCGTTTCAGCATCGCGAACAGCCCTACCCTGTAACGACACTTCGGTTTTCCCGTCGCGAAGATAAGCTCTCAAAGCCGTATTCCCACTCACACCCTGTTTGGCGGGATACCACACTTCCACGGTGATTTTCCGATCATAACGTGGCAGAACGTCCGGTTTTTTTCCCGCGGGATCAATCTTCAAAATATCGATCTGCTGCGGGTTAACAAATTTAAGGGTACGAACCCCAATAGACAAATCCCCGTACGCAGCAAGTGCTGGCGCGTCGGGACGTTGAGTATCTATCCGGTTTTGACCATAGGACGGGGTTCCAAACAGTCCAATACCCATCAAGGTGGTAAGGATAATCTTATATTTGCCGGTGGTATTCATGGGACAGTCCTTTTCTTTGCTTACGAATGATTGGGCCCAGTCCCCGCTCTAACAAACAAGGAATTTGACCATTTAGCAAATCAGGATTTTTCCTGCCTTTTAGTTCTCCAGATTTTTATTCCATTGACCGAGCGCTGCCATTCCATTCATTTTTGCCCGATGGCTAAAAGCTGCTTCTGCAACTGAGACATTCGCGGCCTTCCCGCACCAGGCTTTCAAACAGGCCGCCTGCAAGGCGCGGCCATAAGAATATGTCACCGGCCAGGGCAAATCATGGCCCGCATTGATAGCGTTCAGGTTTGCGGTCGCTTCCGTGTCGTTTTGCCCGCCGGAAAGGAAAGCAATGCCCGCAACAGCCGCCGGAACGGTTTGTTTAAGAACAGCAACGGTACGCTCTGCCACCTCTTCCGGGCTGCACTGCTTGCTGCACTTACTTCCAGGTACGACCATATTCGGCTTCAACACCATGCCTTCCAGTTTGACGTTTTGATTGTGCAACTCATCAAAAACCGTTTTCAGCACGGCGCTTGTTACCTCATGGCAGCGCTCAATCGTATGGTCTGCGGGGTCCGCATCCATTTGGACTTCCGGTTCCACAATCGGCACAATTCCGGCCTCCTGACACAAAGCCGCATACCGGGCCAGCGCATGGGCATTGGCTAAAATTCCGCCCCTTGTCGGCAGGTTGTCATTAATCGAAATTACCGCACGCCATTTGGCAAACCGCGCTCCGGCCTCATAATATTTTTCCAACCGTCCCCGCAATCCATCCAGCCCTTCGGTAACCGTTTCGCCTTTGTGCCCCGCCAGCGGGTGCGCCCCCATATCCACCTTAATCCCCGCAACTGCGCCCGCAGCCTTAATCAGATCAACAAGAGGCGTCCCGTCTTCAGCTTTTTGAAACAGGGTTTCTTCAAACAAAATAACCCCAGAAATATTGCTGTTCATGGCCTTGGCGGAACGAAACAGCATTTCCCGATAATCACGACGGTTGTCTTCCGTATTTTCCACCCCAATGGAATCAAACCGCTTTTTAATTGTACCAGTGGATTCATCCGCCGCCAGAATTCCCTGCCCGGCCTGCACCATGGCTTTTGCAATATCTTCAATCCGCTCGCTCATATTTTGCTCTCTCAATCCAACAGTCTCAAACTCAACTGGTATCAGCCCCGGCGCATAAGGGAAACGCCCAAAGTGGGGGGAAAGTAAACTCAATCGGTTTAGTTGTGAAATACCCACAGCAAAGCATAACCACGGCGTAAAATTTATGCTCGCCAACCACTCAAACTTAACACGCTCTTAAAACATACCGCCGATAATCCCGCCATCTAAAAACGAATTTTTCATTCGCGTGGACTAAATTCTCAAATCTCAGTCACACAATAATTCTTGAGGGGAAAATTCTCATGAAAACTTTGAATCAACATAAACAATCGAAGCCACAAATTGTGAAAAATGTGGCTCGTTTTATCAAGCAGGTAAACGATGTCAAAATCAGCGCAGCGCCCAGTCTCAAACCAACCCCGGCGCAAGGCTTCAGCTCTTTCCACTAACACGTCGCCCTATGCGGATTTAAGCCGCAACCAGCTTGAACAGGAAGTTTCGCGCCTGCGGTCTATATTGGCCGACATGCGAAACCGGACAGATGTGGTAGACCCCATTTCCGGCCTGCCAAAACGCGGCCGTTTCATGGAACTCGCCAGCGCCGAATTTAACCGCACCCGCCGTTATGATCATAACCTGACCCTCGTGGTAGCCACCATTGCCGGGCACCAGCGAATTTTCAAAACAATGGGCCAAAACGCCGCCGATCAGATTGTAACAAGTGTTGCAGAAATCTGCACCGGTTCCACCCGTTTTGGTGTTGATATTCTAGGCCGCATTGGCCCCGACAAAATCGCCATGCTGCTGCCTGAAACCGACTTAAAGGGCGGCGAGCAATGCCTGGAGCGCATGCGCAACCTGGTTGGCGCCATGCCGATTATGATTGACGGCGAGCAGGTAAAAGTTGGCCTAAGTGTTTCCGCAAGAGCGTTGAAAAAACAACACACAAGTTTTGTGGAACTGCTGGTCACTGCTTGAGTTTGGGCTTAGAACATCCTGCTCATTGACCGATCATAAATCCGTCAAAAAATGCGGCCAGTTTTTCATGCCCGTCCAGCGGCAAAACATGCGCCACATACTGATCAGGACGCACAATCACCATACAACCCAAATCGCGGTCAATTCCTCTCATTTCAAAAATATCATTACCGCTTTTCAAATCAGCACAAAACATCTTTTCATAATCACGAAGCCCTAAACTACCCTTATTAGGCAACAAGAACGCAGGCATGGCTTCGATCTCCAGCTCCCGGTGGCCCTGCTGGAATATACAGCGCACATCAAATACAGCATCCAAATCCGCACCCTGTGGAGTGAATTTTCGAGCCGGAGATTGCGCCTCATTGGCCAGAAATTTGCACAATTGTTGTATTTTTGAATTCGGGTCTCCGGGTTCTTCAGCTCCAGCAAACGCAAATATTCGCCACCGCCCGTCCGCCTTTATCGTATGCCCCAACTGAACCGGCTTGGCGTCCGCCAAACGAATAACCGGCGCTGAATGGAAGCGCATGCCAATCTTCAAACCCGTTGCCAAATGCTGATGCGTTGGCTCACCGCAAAGTATCGAAGGAGAATAACAAACCGCCGTTCCATTTTTGGAACTCCTGCGGGTCAACACCATCGCCCTTTTTGTTGCTGCCATCCTTTGGCCGCGCACTAAACATTTTCGCAAACACCCGGTCAAAATCAATCAGCTCCTTCGCCACAGCCTGTCGCTCTTGCGAATAGGTATGCAAAATATCGGGCGAACACCGCCCCTGGATGACAGAAGCCAGCTTCCACCCCAGATTAAAACTGTCCGCCATGGAAACATTCATTCCCTGTCCCGCTTTGGGGCTGTGGGTATGGCAGGCATCTCCGGTTATAAATACCCGAGGGCTTCGACCACCGGTATCCCCATCCACCCCGTCATCGAATGTATCACAAAGCCGTTGCCCGATCTCATAGACCGACCACCAGGCAACCTCTTTCACCTTCAAAGTGTAAGGGTGCAATATCCGCTGCGCCGCCGCAATCAAATGATCCGAAGTAATATTTCGCTCCGATACCCGCTCATTTTTGTTGAGCTTATCGAGCTCAATATAAAGACGAACCATATACCCCCCTTCACGCGGGATAATCAGCATACTGCCTTCATTGGCCGAGTGAATAGCGGCTTTTAACCGGATATCAGGAAAACTGGTCACCGCCAGAATATCCATCACACCCCAGGCCTGATTGGCGGAATCTCCTTTTTGTTCTAAATCAAGCGATCGGCGCACGGTGCTGCGTGCCCCGTCACACCCCACAATATAACCCGCTTTAATGGTTTCAATCTCGCCCTTATGATCAACATCAAGCCGTTCAAACGTGGCGGTTGCAGTGGCGGCATCAGGATCAATCTTGAGATCAACCAGCTTTC
>QILU01000188.1 GCA_003233475.1 Ahrensia sp. | reverse complement strand
GCACCTCGATGTCGGCTCATCGCATCCTGGGGCTGGAGCAGGTCCCAAGGGTTTGGCTGTTCGCCAATTAAAGCGGTACGTGAGCTGGGTTCAGAACGTCGTGAGACAGTTCGGTCCCTATCTGCCGTGGGTGTAGGAATATTGACAGGATCTGTCCCTAGTACGAGAGGACCGGGATGGACGTATCACTGGTGGACCTGTTGTGGCGCCAGCCGCATTGCAGGGTAGCTAAATACGGAATAGATAACCGCTGAAGGCATCTAAGCGGGAAACTGACCTGAAAACGAGTATTCCCTGAGAGTCGTTGAAGACTACAACGTTGATAGGCAAGGTGTGGAAGTGACGTAAGTCATGAAGCTTACTTGTACTAATAACTCGATCGGCTTGATCGTTCTCATTACTTGTAACCATTTTTGCCCTCGTGGCAGTTCAGCTTTGCTGAACGCCTCCGGGAGGGCGGCGCAATTAGCGCCGGGCTGCTCTTCGCAGCCTTGGTAGAAAGACAATCATTATTTGAATTCCAGTTTTCATAAATTAGCTAAATGCGTTTTGCTGACTTGGTGGTTATTGCGAGGCGGCTGCACCCGATCCCATCCCGAACTCGGAAGTGAAACGCCTCAGCGCCGATGGTACTTTGTCTTAAGGCACGGGAGAGTAGGTCGCTGCCAGGTCTGCAAAGCGCATTTATCAAAACTCAACTCACCAAACACAAAAAAGCCCGCCGTGATTAATTTCGCAGCGGGCTTTTTTGTATAGATTACCTGTTGGCGGAAGGCGGCTCTAACTTGGGCCGACTGTGCCAACTTCAATGGCGAACTCGGCCGAATTTAAAATTTTCCCTTGCGAATTTCCAGGTAAATCTATCTCCACCAGCAGGGGTTTTTGGTAGGGGCGTTTTTTAGGACTGGTTGCTGCGGACTTTCCGGTAACCAGCTCTTCCACTTCAAAATCAAATTCGCTCGAACCATTACTCATAATACAATTCCTTCATATGAACCGGTTGAGTACACACCCGAACCTGATCTTGTGTTCAATTACAACCCGATGCCACCGGCTTCAGGTTCGCAAACCAACTAACTTGGCCCGGGGCCACTATCAACGGGAATCTCAGTAACAATAACAGGACTTTTCCCCTGAGAATTCCCACTCAAATTTATCTCCACCAGCAGGGGTTTTTGGTAGGGGCGTTTTTTAGGGCTGGTTGCTGCGGACTTTCCGGTAACCAGATCTTCCACTTCAAAATCTAATTCGTTCGAACCATTACTCATAATACAATTCCTTCATATGTACACAGTACATAACATGCGAATGCTATCGGTTCAATTATTTTGCGTCAATATGTTGAATACAATTAACTGATGTATATTGTTGGTTTATACAAAGGAGACGCTGACGATGAACTTTTCAGAAATGCTCGCGCCGGAAACTGAAGATGAATTTATTGAGCGTAATATTCACCAGAACAATTTCCACCTTATCACCGGGAGCAAAAATAAGTTTACGCCGTTAATCGACTGGAAATTTATAAACTCAATGATATTGAGTACAGCTGCTCAAACGGACAGATTTAGGGTATTTATGGATGGCGGAAGAATTGATCCATCTAATTATCTGAAATCAAGGGGTGCCCATGGTTCTCGTGGTCAACGGTTGCCTGAATGTGATGAACAAAAACTGTATGAGCTATTAGAAAATGGCGTCACATTGGTTGTCGATCAGATCGATAAGATCAGCCCGGAAATCGAACAGCTGGTAAAATCAATTGAATACAGGTTGAGTTGTCATTGTGGGTCCAATCTTTATGTTTCCTGGCCAGGTGACCCCGGGTTCAATGTTCATTGGGACAAGCATGACGTGTTTGCATTGCAAATTATCGGGAAGAAAGATTGGAAGGTTTATGGTGCAACAAAAGTATCCCCCGTTGCGGGTGATCCCATGCAGCCCGATAAACCAACTGGCGAGCCGATTTGGGAAGGTATGCTGAGCGCCGGGGATATGCTTTTTTTTCCACGGGGGGTGTGGCACGTTGCGGAAGCCACAAACGATATCAGTGTTCATCTGACGATCGGGGCAACCAATCCAACCGGTATTAGTTTGATGAAATGGGCCGCCGATGAGTTACGCAAATCGGAGACCTTCAGAAAAGATATTCCGTGGAATGGCAATGGCTCACAATTAGAGGTTCACGAGGAGGAAATAAGAGCGCAGGTGGCAGAGTTTTTTTCCCCTGGAATCCTATTGCAATACAAAGAATATATGGATGGCATGTCCACGAACAGATCATTTGTCAATTTACCAAATGGTGCTTTGGACAGGAATCTTACGGATGTGCAATTTATTTTAAGCCCGCCAAGGCCGCTCAAAATTAACAAAACAAAAGAGCAAATTAATATTGCGGTTGCAGGCAAACGATTGAAATTTCCAAAGGCTTATGATGGTATTTGGGAGCATATCAATGGGGGCAATTCTTTTTCAATTAAAAGCCTCTCTCTTATCCATAAGGATATCAGCCAGGAAAATATTGAGAAGCTTATGAAGCAGCTCATTAAAATGAATATTGTTAAGGAAATTTGATGGGGCTGACATAGAGAAGGGTTTTCAACGGGCTTTTTTGTGTTCCTCTTTTGTAAGCGGGGGAGTTATAATAGTTCGTCTTACGTATTGAAGGATAAGGCTGTCTCTTATGACGCTTCCGATTTCTGTCTTTATTATTACCAAAAACGAGGAAGCACGTTTGGAGAAAACCATTGGTGCAATTCGTGATTGGGTTCATGAGGTCGTGGTTGTTGATTCCGGATCAACTGACAAAAGTGTTGAAATAGCAAAATCTTTGGGTGCAAAAGTTACTCATCATGATTGGGCAGGTTTTGGCAGGCAAAAGAGATTTGCTGAAGACCAGTGCTCGCAGGACTGGTGGCTGAATATTGATGCTGATGAGATAATTACCCCAGAGTTAAGCGCTGAGATTCATGCGCTTTTTCAAAACGGTGAGCCCACTCCGGCGGTTTATAATTTGCCTATTCATCTTGTTTATCCTGGAGACATTAAACCACGTCCATTAGCGGATGATTATAATGTTGTTCGTCTTTACCATCGGACTTGTGGGCGATATCGGGATCATCCTGTGTATGACCGGGTTGTGTTGGAGGAAGGAGTTGAAACACGTCAGCTGAAAAATCCAGCCCACCATTTTGCGGTACTGAATTGGACCAATATGCTTGATAAAATGAATGCAAACTCAGGCCGCGACCTGGAGAAATTAAAGAAGCGCCCAAGATGGCTGCTGAAACTGAGAATATTTTTTGGGTTCCCATTAAATTTTTTGCGAAACTATATTTTCAGGCGTCACATTTTTGGTGGCGTGAAGGGGTTTATTTTTGCACTCAACTCAGCTTATACGCGCACGATGCGGATCGCTAAAGCTCTGGAAGAGAAGGAATAAAACGCATACAAAACATCATACAATTTCGTAAAGCTCCTCAGCATAGCCTTGTTCCATCCAATATGGGTGCCGATGAAGTCGTTTGAATCCACCCAGCTCTGAGATCAATTCGGGAACACTGTGTTGATCGACGCCTCGACCGCGTTGGGATGTTTGCTTGGCCTCTTGGTTTATCGAAAGGAAAAATCGTGATTTGGAACGGATCAGTTTTAGATAGTCTAACGCTTCCTTGCGGTTAATTTCTGGAAGGGCGTCCATATTGATTGCAAGATCAAAGCGCCCTTTGAGCTCAGATTTTTGCGATGATGGGTGTGTTTTTATGGGTGTTTTTTTGTTTTCTTTATATCCGGCAACATATTGCTCACCTAAGGTGGCTGAAAGAAAACCTGTTTGAATGGCGTTTGCGAAAGGCAGATCAACAATCGTATAGTCAGTGTATCCGCGTAGAAAAGCATAGCGGGCAACACACCCAAACCCACCTCCAATTTCCAGCAAGCGGCCGGAGGTACCAAACCCCAATTGCTGAACCCGGTGCATGATATAGGCATGGCGGATACAATCAGGGTTAAGCCTTGTATCGCCAACCTGCGCATAGGGCGCACCACCAAAGTCTGGAGTTTCTAACGAATGCCCAAGTTCATCGGTGATAGAGCCGATATAGGAATTCAGATCAGCGTTTGTTGAGGTGATAAATTCTTCAAATGAATTCTGCTGAAAGGAATCCAGCCCCTTAATGGCCAATGCTTCGGCCAGTGCTAAAGTGCTGTCCCGGATGCGCATGGAAAAATAGTTTGGGCCGTAAGGGCTTTTTGGACCAACAAACACGGCGGCATGCGCCATACCGTGTGTGATCGTGCTGGCAAACAGATTGGAGAGAAGGGATTGAAGCCTGGTAATATCCTGACTTTTCAAAGCATCGGCGAGCTCCTTTGAATTGCCGCTGATTTCTGTCCAGATGTCCTGATCTTGTGATTGGTAATTCGCGGCTTGAAAGGAATGGCAAATTTGCTTTAGGCAATTTTGAGAAAATTCAAATTGGTTTTCCATGACCCCGGTTTTGAAAACAGGAGGGTTTATCATCATGCGTGTCAGGGTGGGATGGCGAAAGTTACTCAGATTATTATGCAATTTCAGTCGGCTGAATATTCGGTTCACAATACGCATAATTGTTACTGTTCTTTAGAAACGGGTTGATAATCGGGGAAGGAAGAATCTTTTTTTGAAATCTGAGTGATGGGATGTTGCCATTGAATTTGGAACGCCGGGTCATTCCATCGAAATCCCATATTGCTTTCAGAGTGGTACTCACTTCCCATCATATACGATACCAGTGTTGTATCCGTTAGAGTCTGGAAGCCGTGGGCAAAGCCGGCGGGGATATATAATGAGTGTTGGTTTTCTTTACTTAATTCTATGCGTAATAATTCCCCGAATGAGCTTGAATTGGGGCGAAGATCAATGATCACATCATCGATAACACCATCAAGACAATGCACGATTTTTACCTCTTCATGAGGGGGAAGTTGGTAGTGCATTCCACGAACCGTACCCTTTGATTTGTTGAAGGAAAGATTGTGTTGGGGAAAGTCATGCCAAAGGCCCATGCTTTTGAAGGTTTTTTTGCAAAAACTACGGGCAAAGAATCCTCGTTCATCTTCTTGTCGAGCCAATTCAATGAGAAAAACACCATCAATTTCCAGGGGGGTGAATTTCATGACTGCACAGATAATTCAGGGATTGCCGTTACGAATTTTGCACTTACACCATCATCACGCAATTGTCGGCTGATTTCTTCCTTTAAATTCCAAGGGAGTATTAAAATATAATCCGGGTTGTCGGTGAGTAGTTTTTCCACCGGGTGAATTGGTATCCTAACGCCCGGGAAAAAGCGTTGTTGTTTGTTGGGATTCTTGTCAACGATATAGCTAATATATTCTTGGCCAACACCGCAATAATTCAGCAAGGTGGCTCCTTTGGCTGCGGCTCCGTAGGCGACTACATTCTTCTTCTCTTTTCGTGCAGTAATTAAAAACTGCAGGAGACCGTCTTTGATGTTTCTTACATTTTCAGTGAAGTCCTGGTAGGTGGCTAAATTGTAAAGCCCGGCTTTGGTTTCTTTTGCCAAAATTGCTTTAACACTTGCCATAGGGGAATGGTCGGCATCCTCCTGACATACAAATAAGCGTAATGAGCCCCCGTGGGTTGACCATTCTTCCACGTCGAATACCCGCAATCCAACTTTTGCTAAAACATTCATGACGGGCCGTAATGCGAGGTAAGAGAAATGTTCATGGTAAATCGTGTCGAATTGGTTCAATTCCATTAAATTCAATAGATGGGGAAATTCAAAAGTAGCGACCCCTTGCGGTTTCAGCAGTTCCTTAAACCCTGCCAAGAAATCAAGGATATTCGGTACGTGAGCTAGAACATTATTGGCTGCAATGACATCGGCTTTGCCCCGTTGCCGGGCAATTTCTTTGGCTGTCATTTCGCCAAAAAACTCACTGAGGGTGTGTACCCCGATTTTACGGGCGGCTTCGGCGCAGTTTCCTGCAGGCTCAATTCCGGTAACTTTTAATCCTGCTTTTTTGAACCATTGGAGCAGATAGCCGTCATTGCTCGCAACTTCAGCGACATGGCTGTCCTGCTCCAGATTAAATCTATCAACCATCATTGTGGAATATTGTTTTGCGTGAGCTAGCCAACTGGAGGAGAAGGAGGAAAAATAAACATAATCGTTAGAAAAAATATTTTCGGGGGATTCAAATTCGCCAAGTTGTACAAGAAAACAATTTGCGCAGATAAAAGCATGGAGCGGGTAACAGATTTCGCCTTTGTCTCCCTCGTTAAAAGGCACTATTGCGTTTGAGAGAGGGGTTATACCCAGGTCAAGGAAACTGGTTAGTTTACTGCTTTCGCAAGCTCTGCAGGTAAAATTTTTCATTATTATCCTTCAACCCTCGCCAGTCAGGGCTGTGTATTGCTCTATTTGTTCGAGACATAAGCTTCGTGCTGTTTCTCCGGCTTGAATTCTTTGATGCCAATTGACGGTCCAGGAAAGGGCTTGTTCGAGAGAAAGTTTTGGAGCCCAGTTAAGGCGATGGCGGGCTTTAGAGGCGTCTACATTAAGTGCTGTAGCCTCGTGGGGTTGAGCTCCTTTTGCGAGCGACCAGCGCGCACTTCCTCCCCATAGATGTGTTAATTGATTGGCCAAATCTTCCACCGGCTTTACATCACATGCGTTGGGTCCAAAATTCCAACCTTCGTCATATTTCGTTGGCTTGTTGGCTAGTCTTTCTGCAAGAATTAAGTAGCCGCTTAGAGGCTCAAGCACATGTTGCCAGGGGCGGGTTGCGGCGGGGTTGCGAATTTCTACGCCCTCATCATTCTCGAAAGCTCGTATGCAGTCGGGAATGAGACGGTCCTGTGCCCAATCACCGCCACCAATCACATTGCCTGCCCGGGCGGATGCGATTTGGGTGCCTGGTTGTGAAAAATACGAGTTACGAAAAGAAGAGATGACCAGCTCTGCTGCTCCCTTTGAACTTGAATAGGGGTCGTGGCCGCCCATAGGGTCATTTTCCCGATAGGGCCAAACCCACTCCCGGTTTTCGTAACATTTATCGCTGGTGATGCAGACCACTGCTTTGCAGGAAGGCACTTCACGTATTGCATTGAGGATATGGGCCGTCCCCATAATGTTGGTGGCCATCGTTTCAATGGGGTTATTAAATGAATATCGAACGAGGGATTGGGCGGCTAAGTGCATGACGATGTTAGGTTTGCAGTCTAGAATTGCATCTTGGGTGGCTTGTTCGTTGCGAATATCGGCAAATATTTCGCGTTGAAAAACGTTTGTTCCCAATTTTGTATAAAGAGATTGCCCGGAGAGGGGGGCATCAGAAAGACCTGTTACATTGGCGCCCAAATGATGAAGCCATTGGGCCAGCCATGCTCCCTTGAACCCGGTATGGCCTGTGAGAAGAACATTCCGGCCAGCCCAAAAATCAGATGAAGGGTTTGTAACTGACATTACCAGGTTTTCCACGGCGGATTGCCTTTTGACCAAAGGGCTTCCAATAATATTTTTTCTCGCAGTGTATCCATGGGTTGCCAAAACCCCTCATGCACATAACAGGTTAATTGCTGATCAGCGACCAACCTGGTTAAAGGATCAGCCTCCCAAACAGTTTCATCACCATCAATATAGTCAATGATCTTGGGGGAAAGGACAAAAAAGCCGCCGTTAATTTTTCCGCCATCCCCTTCGGGCTTTTCCTTAAATCCTGTAATCAATCCCTTTTTGATTTCGAGAGCACCAAACCGGCCGGGGGGTGTAACCGCGGTAATTGTGGCAAGGCGTTCGCTTTTTTTGTGGGTTTTGAGCAGCTCTTCCAGATTTATGGAGGAGACACCATCGCCATAGGTCATGAAGAAATCTTCTTCGCCCAAATAGGATGAAATGCGTTTAAGACGTCCTCCGGTCATGGTATCGTGGCCAGTGTCAACGAGTGTTATGTTCCAATTTTCGCTGGGCGCGCCATGCAACTTCACATCTCCACTGGCTGTGTTCACAGTCACATCAGCGTTGTGGCGGTAATAATTGATGAAATATTCTTTGATCTGGTAGCCTTTGTAGCCAAGGCAAATGATAAAGTCAGTGATTCCAAAACCTGCATATATTTTCATAATATGCCACAGGATTGGTTTGCCGCCGATCTCGACCATGGGCTTGGGACGGATTTCTGTTTCTTCGGCGAGGCGGGTGCCAAGCCCTCCGGCGAGAATAACTGCTTTCATCTTCAATACTTTTCTCTTCTTTATACCTATATTAATCGCTGCCAGCGGGTGACTCGTTGGAACACATAGCGCAACAATTTGATACGGTAGCTCAACTGTTCTTTGCCAGTAATCTCATATTGATTTGCCAATTGTTTGCCGCATTTATAAAAATCACGGGCTATCTGGCGAAGCTGCTTTTTTGAAAACTGATACTGTGCATCAGGTTTGGGGCTGAGCCGATGATAAAAAGTGGTTTTATTTGTGCCAATCACTGTATTTGTCAATAGCGTTTCAAGGATTACCAGCATATCCCAGCCCCAAATATGAGGGTAATGGCGCTCAACAAATTGGACACTGTTTTGGGCAAATTTGGTGCGAAACATTCCATACATCCATCCTGCATGCGCCTTGGAAAGGCCATTCTTCCAACCGGTATATTGGTTTTTGGCAAGGATGGGATTGAACGGTCGCGGGTTATCGCCCTTGGGTTTGCGTGTGATTACTTTTGGAGCTGCAAGAACCGCAGAAGGGTTTTCCAGCAACTTCTCTCGTAAGACCTCAATAAAATTATCATCGCTAATATCGTCATGGGCGCGCCAGAGGAAAAAGGGTGTTTCGGCTTGCGCGGCAACAAAAAGAAAGTTTTTTACCGGGCCAAGATTTTCGCTCTGACGAATGAGAGTTACCCGCTTGTCGGTTTTCGCAATCCGGTTAACTCGATCAGCCGTATCATCTGTTGAAGCGTTGTCGGAAACGATGATTTTAATATCACGATAGGAGCCATTCAGCAGCCCTTTCAGAGCCTCTTCAATCATCAACGCGCCATTGTAGACAGGAATTCCTATTGTTACGTCAGCCACGGTTTTATTTCCAATTTGTTATCCGGGAAAGCAGTGGAAATTTGTATCCGTAATTTAATACCTTTGCCCATATCACTCTTGATAGAAATGTTTGCAACATAAGGGAAGAGGGCGCGGCGCGCTCTCCCCAACTGGCCGTGGCGTGGTGCCAACGGCGTTTTTTTGTCCCGTGATGATATTTTGCTGAGCGGTTGTCAAAAACCAATAATTGTTCTTGATCCATCAACCGGAATGTCTGGCTTTTTGGCCAATCTTCCGGTGAAAACAGTTGGCCATTGCCATTGATGATAAGTGCTGCCCCTCCATTTTGAAGCACCTGGTTTGTCAGATTGGTTTTGCCAGCTTCAAAGGCAAGGCACTCATTGCGGGTGCCGACCTTGTTCTTAGAAAGGTCCAGATAGGTTCTTGCATGAATTAAAAATGCGTTTGTCCTGATATGGGGGTTGGGGAATTTAATATTTTTTGGATCAGGTGTTTCCCAGGAGCCGCTCGCTCCGACAACCCCTTTCTTACCAACCTTCTTCAGTCCTAAGGAAAAAAGCACGTACCAATCGGGCTTTTGGAGCCGGCTATGGGAATTAAGAAATAAGAAATTGGATTTCGGTGATCTTTCACAAAGTTTCTGATAAGCTGTCAGATCAACTCCATCATCGCTGACAAACTGCAATTGTATGCGGTTTATTTGAGTGGGAAGAAGTGCGTTCACCTCCGGTGGACTTTTAGTAGACTCATAGCCTTTGCAAAGCACAATCAACGGGATGTCTTTGCCTGGATCATTGTCAAAAAATGAAGCAAAAAAAGCGCGCGCCCATGGGGGCGGATTTCCTTTTCTGAGCAAGTAAACCGGGGTGAACTCGTGCATTTTAACAAATTTATTTGACCTTGGCCTCGCAAACCCCTTATGCCTGCAAGTAAGAAACAACCTTTTTTAGAGAACTAGAGCTGGAGCTTATTGATAGTCAGTAAGTGAATTTTTATCATGGGGTACAATTGATGTCCACATGAGGTGCAAAGCCTATTGTGATAACCTTTTTCCACTAACCCGAGAAGAATATAAATGTCGAAAACAAAATTCAAACCCCAATACTCCCATGCGGATTTTGTTGAATTGATTAAATCCCAGGGGGCCAGTGATGAAGCCTTTTTCGGATACCCGGTTCTGGAAAGTGGCCTTTATTTGCAGCAGGATCCGCACGAGTTCGCTTCTCTTATGGATTTTGTTGCCAATGAATTACAAAGTGCGGAACTAACACTTGATCTTGGGATTGCATCTGGAGGGCAGACGAAATTTATGCGAGATTATTTTGACGCTCAAAAAACTATTATTATGGATGATGGCAAACATCTGATGCATCATCATTGGGCGCGTATAAAGAAAGATATTAAGACAGAAATCGTGTGTGAAATCATTGATGACTCCCACGCACCATCGGTTCGTGAAAAATTGAAACCCTGGTACAATCAGGTTGATTTTGCTTATGTGGATGGTGATCATTCCTACCGCGGCCTTCGGCAGGATATTTTCTTGATGAAATATTTGATCAAGGAGGGTGGTTTTATGGTTTTGCATGACACGAGTGCCGTTTGGGATTGTAAAAAGGTATTTGATGATTTGTTGCGCTCCACTGAATTTCAGCTCTATAGAAATTTTGACAATCGCTTTGGTATTTCGGTCTGGATCAGAGCCGGGAGGTTGCGCAAACCAAAATGGTATAATCATGCTTATGGGTGGGGGCGATTATAAACCTGCATATGAAATTATTCTGCTGTGATAAGTGAGACTATGCCATGACCCGTATTTTGATCACCGGGGCTGGTGGTGCGCTGGGGACTTATTTGCTGCACCATCTGTTGCAGAAACAAGCCCATCAAAACCTTACTCTCGCAATAGTTTCACGTAAGGTTTCCACGTCTCCTCATTATCAGACTTTTGTGGGGAATTTCCTTGATGATGAATTTATAGATCATATTCTCAAAGAATTTCGGCCAGAGCATATTATTCATTTGGCATGGGAGACGGCCCACAGAAAATATTGGACGGACCCAGTTAATACCCATTGGGCGGATTCCAGTGTTCGGTTTGCTGAACGGTTTTGTGAAACGGGAGGGCGATTTTTTTCATTTGCTGGTACTTGTGCGGAATACACTTGGGGGGACGAGTTACTGGTTGAAGATGAAACGTCGGAAGTTCCAAACACGTTGTATGGTCAGGAGAAGCTACGCACCACGCGCCAACTGCTTCTCATGCAGGAGGAGGGGCGTTTGTCGGTAAATTGTTCCCGATTGTTTTTTCCTTTTAGTGAATTAGAAAACCCTGACAGAATTACAAGCCTCGCTGTTCGCACCTTTATGAAGGACGAACCGCTTCATTTAAGATCAGGGGATGTGTTCCGCGACTTTTGCCACACGCGCCATGTCGCAGCTGCAATCGCGGGTATGAATTTGAAACAGGTTCCTGGCTTGTTTAATGTTGTATCTGGTATTCCCGTACATTTGGGTCGGTTCATTCAAAAAATTGCTGAATGTTTTGGGCGTCCGGAACTTGTGAGTTGGGATGATTGGGATGGCTTAAAAATGGTGGGGACAGAACCAAGGTATCTGGTGGGGTCTGCGGAGAAATTAGGCGCTTACATACCGGTTATTTCCAACCCTTTCCAGGACATTGAGTCATTTGTATATGAGAGCAGGAAACGCTTTAATAATACCGCATAATTCGGCGGGAGTATAGATTTCACTCTGGTTCTCTTCTGCTGATTTGGTTGTTGGCGTACTAAGAATGCGCCTTTTTTCCTTAGTTGACTAAAAATAAAAATAATTTTTGGTTTATCAATATTTCCCTTTGTTTTTCCACCAAGCACGCTTATAGATGCGCCAAGAATATTAGTCGGGAAACCCGCATTTCTGTAGCGTGAAAACGCAACTGTCGCGGGGTGGAGCAGCCCGGTAGCTCGTCAGGCTCATAACCTGAAGGTCGTAGGTTCAAATCCTACCCCCGCAACCAAATAAG
>QILU01000183.1 GCA_003233475.1 Ahrensia sp. | reverse complement strand
CAGCTAAGAGGAGCACAGGAGCGCCGTTGTGGCAGGATGTGGCAAAAGATTATTTAATGCTCCGACAACGAAGTGGTGCGGCCCCACGTACCCTCCAAAAACTTCATAGGCAAATTCAGGTAACCATCAACCAGCTGGGAAATTCGGAATTAACCGATATCACCGCCGAGGACGTGCTGGCTGTTGTGAACCCGATAGCGGAAAAAGGCCATGTAGAAAACGCCCATGAAATACGCTCAAGATTTTCACAAGTGTTCAGATATGCCGCCGCCAGAGGACTAATAAAATACGACCCCGCCGCTGTTACAATCGATGCAATGGTTCCAAGAAGAAGGGGAGAGTTCGCCGGAATCACAGACCCAAAGGAAGTGGGTCAGTTGATGCGTGACATTCATACATACCGTGAGAACCAATTCTGGGTAGGTTCAGCGCTTTTGCTATCCGCCTATCTCTTCCCACGAAACACCGAGCTAAGAGGTATGTGCTGGAATGAGATCGATTGGGATAATCACTTCTGGACACGCCGTACTCAGTTTACTATCTGAAAAGATGTTGGTTCAGGCAGGGTAAAAGTTGATGGCAAGAATTACTGAAAAGCAGGTGAGGGATCGGTTGGCCAAGGTTAAGGGGCCAGACCTTGATGGCGATATTATCTCTCTTGGGATGGTCAGCAATATTTTGATCAATGAGGATAAGGTGATTTTTTCGATCAATGTCCCCGCTGAACGGGCACAGGAATTGGAACCTTTGCGGGCAGCTGCTGAACAAACGGTGATGAAATTAAAAGGTATCTCTAAGGTGATGGCCGTATTGACGGGCGAACGCGCTGCGGGGTCTGCCCCTGTTCGTCCAGCACCCAGTGCCGAACAGGCCTCATCTGTGCCGCCGCCCATGCAGGCCCAAATGGCCAAAAGCGTGGCAGGCGAGCCAATTCAGAAACCAGGCATCCCGGGAATTAAATCAATCATCGCCGTTGCCTCCGGAAAAGGCGGTGTTGGCAAATCCACAACTTCCGTAAACCTGGCGCTTGGCATGCAGTCTCATGGACTGAAGGTCGGCATTCTTGACGCCGATATTTATGGCCCTTCAATGCCTCGTTTGTTGGGCATTACAGATAAGCCAACGGCCAATGGCCGCATTCTCGATCCATTGGAAAGTTATGGTTTGAAGGTTATGTCAATGGGCTTCCTGGTTGAAGAAGACACTCCGATGATCTGGCGTGGCCCCATGGTGATTTCCGCCCTGACCCAAATGCTGCGTGAAGTAGCGTGGAGTGAATTGGATGTATTGGTTGTTGATATGCCGCCTGGCACAGGGGATGCCCAGTTGACCATAGCACAGCAGGTGCCGTTGGCGGGGGCAGTGATTGTCTCCACCCCGCAGGATATTGCGCTGATTGATGCCCGCAAGGGGTTAAACATGTTTCGCAAGGTGGAAGTACCGATTCTCGGGTTAATCGAGAATATGAGTACCTTCATCTGTCCTGAATGCGGTGAGCAGTCGGATATTTTTGGCCACGGTGGGGCCAAAAAAGAAGCGGAAAACCTCGGCGTTCCCTTCCTTGGAGAGATCCCACTTCATATCGATATACGCACGAATTCTGATGGGGGAACCCCTGTCACTGTTTCGGCACCAGATGGCCCCCATGCGACTATATATAAGGAGATTGCGGCTGCTGTGATCGAGCGGCTTGAAGTAGAAACGACCCAGTCTGCGGCCCGTACTCCAAAAATTGTGATTGAATAAATGTTCGAATAACTAAGTGAAACACTGGGAGTTACACACATTCTCGTAAATGAATGTGTGTGTGGTGTTGTTTAATGTTTCGAATCGTGTTTCTCTTCCGCTAAGGAGGAGGCGTTGTTATGACATCTCATGCCGTAAAAGCTGTAATCAGTGAAGAAAATACCATGCGAGCGAACCTTTATGGATTGCTTGGCAGTCTTTTGTTTGTCTCCCCTTCTTCACAAGCGCTCACATCAATGCAGGACCTTTCCGGTGATGAAACCGAGATGGGGCAGGCGTTCAATACGCTGGCAAAATTAGCCTCCGCAACTGATATGAAAACCGCCCTTGAAGAATACAACGGCTTGTTCATCGGCATGGGTCGAGGTGAGTTGCTTCCCTATGCGTCCTATTACCTAACGGGCTTCCTGAATGAGAAACCTTTAGCGAAACTGCGCAACTCAATGGCGAAGTTACACATCGCTCGCAGCGACGAGACAAAAGAACCAGAAGATCACATCGGCTCACTTTTTCAAATGATGGCCGGGCTTATCACTGGTTCTTATGGTGTTCCGGCAGGTATTGCTGAGCAGCGGGAGTTTTTCGATACCCATATTGAACCTTGGGCATCGCACTTTTTCAAAGATCTGGAGGCCGCTGAACTCAGTAGGCTTTATCAACCAGTGGGAACAATCGGCAGGTTATTTATAGAGATTGAGACGAACGCCTTTTCAATGGAATAGGTGTTCAATTTCATATGATGCGGGGTCTGCCCCTGGATCAGGTTAGGCAAGAGTTCCATGCTTTTGAACCGGCTCATGGATTGGCAGAAATGGAGGGCCTTATGGCTAAAAAAGACAAAGTTGTGGAAGTTCGGGATGTGGAAGCCCGGCGTGATTTTCTAAAGCTTGCCAGTCTCGGCACTGTTCTTGGTGGCGCAGCATTGGCAACAGGAAACACCGCACAAGCTGCTGAAAAAGTGGAAGAGGCAGGCAGCGGTTACCGCGAAACTGCCCATGTAAAAGCCTATTACGAAACGACTCGTTTCTAGAGTGTTTCAGTTTTTAACTGAAGCACTCAGGCTGCAAAGAAGCAGCCCGGCGCTAATGCGCCGCGCCCGCGCAGGTGTTTCGCAAAGCGAAACTACCGTGAGCGAGTAAAATCTAGAGCGATTCCGTCAAAGACGGAAATGTTCTAGGGTCGTTACAAACTGGCTGTGCGGTTCGCTCAGTCGTTATTTTAGGAAGCGTTTTCATTCTTGAAAATGCACACAGAGGAGAAGTCCCATGCTCAGGAAGAAGGTAGGAAGGGTTGCGCGAAGCCCCCGACTGTCATCGACCACTGGTACGATAACTGGCTCGATAACGGATGCGACGGTCAATCGTCGTGATTTTCTTAAACGCTCCGGCCTTACGGTCGGTGGTATTGCTGCGGTTGCAGCAGCAACAGCTGGTACCGCAACGAAAGCGGAAGCCCAAAGCGTTGCGTCAGGCTCTAAGGTTGATGTCATCAAATCAATCTGCACCCACTGTGCTGTTGGTTGTACGGTTCTGGCAGAAGTATCCAACGGTGTTTGGATCGGCCAGGAGCCAGCGTTTGATTCACCAATTAACCTTGGTACCCACTGTGCCAAAGGTGCGGCAGTGCGTGAGCACGCCCACGGTGAGCGTCGTTTGAAATATCCAATGAAGCTGGTTAGCGGCAAATGGGAACGCCTTTCTTGGGATACAGCGATCAATGAGATCGGTGATTCCATGTTGAAAATCCGCAAGGAAAGTGGCCCGGATTCAGTTTACTGGCTCGGTTCTGCGAAGCACAACAACGAACAGGCTTATCTGTTCCGCAAGTTTGCCGCCTATTGGGGCACAAACAATGTGGATCACCAGGCGCGTATTTGCCATTCCACAACGGTTGCCGGTGTTGCAAACACCTGGGGCTACGGGGCAATGACCAACTCGTTCAATGATATCCACAATTCCAAATCAATATTTCTGATCGGTTCAAACCCGGCTGAGGCGCACCCCGTTGCTTTGCTTCACATTTTGAAAGCCAAAGAATCCAACAACGCGCCGCTGATTGTTTGTGACCCGCGCTTTACCCGTACTGCTGCCCACGCTGATGAGTTTGTTCGCCTGCGGCCCGGCACTGACGTGGCTTTGATCTGGGGAATTTTGTACCACATCTTTGAAAACGGCTGGGAGGATAAAGAATATATCCGCCAACGTGTTTGGGGTATGGATCAAATCAGAACTGAGGTTGCTAAATGGGATCCGAAAGAAGTTGAGCATGTAACCGGTGTCCCCGGTTCGCAACTTAAACGGGTTGCACGCACCTTGGCTCAAAACCGTCCAGGCACAGTTATATGGTGCATGGGTGGCACACAGCACACCACAGGTAACAACAACACCCGCGCATATTGCATATTGCAGCTTGCCCTGGGTAATATCGGCGTTGCCGGTGGCGGAACCAACATCTTCCGCGGCCACGACAATGTGCAGGGAGCGACCGACTTCGGTGTTCTCTCTCACACATTGCCAGGCTACTACGGTTTGAAAGCTGGTTCATGGGCTCACTGGGCCCGTGTTTGGGAAACCGACATTGATTATCTGAAAGGCCGTTTCGCGAAAGTGAAAGGGGCTGATGGTAAAGAGAAAAACCTGATGAACCTGACCGGTATTCCAGTATCACGCTGGATAGACGGTGTATTGGAAGATCCAAAAAATATGGATAATCCAAACAAGGTTCGCGGTATGGTTTTCTGGGGTCACGCTCCAAACTCCCAAACCCGCCAGAAAGAAATGGCAACGGCAATGGAGATGCTCGATCTGATGGTCGTGGTTGATCCGTATCCAACGGTTGCTGCTGTTATGTCTGATAAGAAAGATGGTGTGTACCTTCTTCCTGCCAGCACCCAGTTTGAAACTTACGGCTCCGTCACCGCTTCCAACCGCTCGCTGCAATGGCGCGATAAAGTGGTTGAGCCATTGTTCGAATCCCTGCCTGACCATATCATCATGTACAAAATGGCTAAGAAGCTCGGCTTTGCTGATGAGATGTTCAAAAACATCAAGGTTGAGAATGAAGAGCCATTGATTGAAGACGTTACCCGTGAATTCAACAAGGGTATGTGGACAATCGGTTACACAGGCCAATCACCAGAGCGTATCAAAGCGCATATGGCAAACCAGCACACGTTTGATAAAACAACGCTGCAAGCCCGTGGTGGTCCAGTTGATGGCGAGTATTATGGTCTGCCTTGGCCATCCTGGGGTACTCCAGAAATGAAGCACCCGGGAACGCCAATTCTCTACGATCCATCTAAATCGATTGCTGAAGGTGGCCTCACCTTCCGTGCTCGGTTTGGTGTAGAGCGCGACGGTGACAACCTTTTGGCAGAAGATTCCTACTCGGTGGATTCGGAAATCAAGGATGGTTATCCTGAGTTCACCATGGCCATGCTGAAAAAGCTCGGCTGGGATGATGATCTTACCGCAGAAGAAAGAACCTCAATCGAGAAGCTTGCTGGCGATAAGACCAACTGGAAAACCGACCTTTCCGGCGGTATTCAGCGGGTTGCTATCAAGCACGGTTGTGCGCCCTTCGGTAACGCCAAGGCCCGTACGGTTGTGTGGACATTCCCGGATCCGATACCTCTGCATCGCGAGCCGCTGTACACACCGCGTCGCGATCTGCTTGACAAATACGCCACCTACGAAGACAAAAAATTCTATCGTCTTCCAACGGCCTATGCGTCCATTCAGAAAAATGATTTCTCCAAAGATTTTCCAACTATTCTTACATCCGGCCGTTTAGTCGAATATGAGGGCGGTGGTGATGAATCACGGTCAAATCGATGGTTGGCTGAATTGCAGCAAGACATGTTCGTAGAAATCAACATTTCAGATGCCAATGACTTAGGCGTCCGTAATGGCGAACAGGTTTGGGTGCAAAGCCCCGAAGGGGCCAAGGTCAAAGTGATGGCCATGACCACGGATAGGGTTGGCAAAGGAGTTGCATTCATGCCGTTCCACTTTGGTGGACACATGGAAGGTAAAGATCTGCGAGATAAATATCCAAAAGGAGCGGATCCCTATGTGTTGGGTGAAGCCGCCAACACAGCTCATACCTACGGGTATGATTCCGTGACACAAATGCAAGAATCCAAAACGACACTTTGTCGTATTGAACGAGCGTAAGGGAGGATCACGTTATGGCCAGAATGAAGTTCCTATGTGATGCCGAACGATGCATCGAATGTAATGCTTGCGTAACAGCTTGTAAGAACGAAAACGAAGTTCCGTGGGGTGTTAACCGCCGCCGCGTGGTTACCATCAATGATGGTAAGCCCGGCGAACGGTCTATCTCCGTGGCCTGCATGCACTGCTCGGATGCTCCGTGCAGCGCTGTGTGTCCAGTGGATTGCTTCTACGACACTGAGGAAGGTGTTGTGTTGCACTCTAAGGATCTTTGCATCGGATGTGGTTATTGTCTCTATGCATGTCCATTTGGTGCACCGCAGTTCCCTCAAGCTTCCAACTTTGGGTCACGCGGCAAGATGGATAAATGCACATTTTGTGCAGGTGGTCCTGAGGAAGACAATTCCTCTGCTGAATTCCAAAAGTATGGGCGCAACCGCCTCGCAGAAGGCAAATTGCCACTCTGTGCTGAGATGTGCTCAACCAAAGCCCTGTTGGCTGGTGACGGCGACGTCGTTTCCTCCATCTACCGCGAGCGCGTTGTAGCCCGTGGCTTCGGTGCAGGTGCCTGGGGTTGGGGTACAGCTTATGGCACCAAAACCGGCGGTTAAAACATTTCACTGATCGCAATATTGATCAGCGAAAATTGACTAAAGGATAAGGCGGCTCTTTTTGTGCCGCCTTATCCCTTTTGATTGTATTTGCTAAATGCCGATAAATTGAAAGTGTTTAGCGCTCTGCCGAAAGGCAAATGGAGAGTTTCTATGCCCGCGATGCAGACCATCATGCGCCCCCTGACCGCCATGCTTTTGGCACTTGCCCTCATTTTTGTTGCGGCTTTGTTGGCCACGCAAAACACAAGTGCTTTTGCTCAATCAAGCCCGGCAAGCCCGCCAAGCCCGGCATCTAAACCCGTATCGGGTGCTACCCCTGGTGGGACAGACAGTGGTTCTTCTTCGGATGCAGAGCTGTGGCGAAAAATCCGCCAAGGTTCCTCAGGGATGGTCGTTGGTGGAGACAAATCTGGTGGCTTGATGATCCAATCCGGTGGTCAGGATTGGCGTTTAATGCGCGAGGGTGCACTACCAAAATACACCGCTTGGGCGATTTTGGGGACATTGCTTCTCCTATCACTTTTCTTCGCCTTCAGGGGGCGCATTAAAATAGAGAGCGGTCGTTCCGGGGTAACAATGCAACGCTTTTCACTGCTGGAGCGGGTGGGGCACTGGATGCTGGCTTCGAGTTTTATCCTGCTGGCATTGACCGGCCTGAATCTCATTTTCGGCAGATCGCTGCTCATTCCACTTTTGGGCAAAGAGAGTTTTGCCAGCATTACTGTGTTTGGAAAATTCATCCACAACTACGTGGGCTTTGCCTTCATGCTTGGTCTTGCGATTATTACATTCACCTGGATACTCAAAAACTTTCCAACCAAAGCCGATTTTGTCTGGATTCTAAAAGCTGGCGGCCTTTTTGGAAAAGGCCATGCGCCAGCCGGCAAATTCAATGCTGGACAAAAAATGATATTTTGGGTCGTAATCTGGTCTGGCTTGCTTATTTCAATCTCCGGTTGGGCACTGATGAATCCATTCACCGTTGAAATGTTTGGCAGCGTATTTGGGATAATCAACAGTGTGTTTGGCACCGAATACGCCACCAATCTCGCGCCAATCCAGGAGCAACAATATCAATCCCTTCTACATTCGATTATGTCAGCGGTTATGGTCGCTGTGATCATCGCCCATATTTACATTGGTACCATCGGCATGGAGGGATCGCTTGAAGCGATGACCACGGGAGATGTCGATACCAACTGGGCGAAGGAACATCACAATCTCTGGGTAGAAGAGGAAGAAGCGAAAAAATGGAGCAAGGGCGATCAAGCGACACAGCCCGCTGAATAACCAATGGAGTTGTCTCACCCATGCGCTCTGCTTATCTTTCCTTAAAGATTGCCTTTAGGTTTTTGGTGTTTTGCCTTTGGGCGATATTTATACCGCCTGCCTTCGCTGGTGAATTACCCAATAAATTGGTTGGCCATGGTGGCCCTATTAAAGCCATATCTGTTTCAGCTGACGGCAAGCGCGCGCTTACTGCCTCATTCGATTACTCAATCATCTACTGGGATATCACCACTTCTAAGGGGAAGATTATCCATCGCTTAAACGGCCATGATAGTGGTGTGAATGATGTTGTGTTTACCCCAGACAACAAGCGCGCGATTTCGGTTAGCGACGATGGAAGCTTAGGTATTTGGAATCTGGAGAAAGGTGTTTTAATCAACAAAATTAGAGCCGAGAATTATAAGGTTCTTGATGTCGCCCTGTCTCCCAATGGTAGGCTTGCTGCCGTTGCCCGATGGGACAAGACTGCCCGAATTTACGATTTGAGCACTCAAAAAGAAGTCGCTGTTCTTAAAGGACATCGCGGAAATGTTAATTCAGTCGCCTTTTCCAAAGACGGTTCTAAACTGTATTCAGCCGCTTATGATGGCCAGATTATTGAATGGGACATCGTAACCGGTAAACTTTTGCGCTCTGTTTACCGGCACGGCTGGGGCATAAATTCCATCGTCCGCATTGATGATGACCGCATCATGTTCGGAGCAGTTGATGGCTCAGTTGGATTGGTCAGCATCACTAAGGCTGATAAAATTTCGGATCTGGCCAGCAGTGAACAGCCTATCCAATCAGTAAAATTATCTCACGACCAAAAACTCATGGCCTTTGCAGATGGGGCAGGACAGATAGAGGTGTTTCAAGTTGATGACTTAAAGAAAATTGAAGCTACCAATGTGGCCTATGGTCCGATTTGGGATTTTGATTTCATTCCCGGCACCTTCCAGATTTTTCATGTGGGCCTCGATGATTTTGCGACTCGATGGCAGATCGCGCCGCATAAATTATCAAAAATTGAAAGCAAATTTCCGCGCCGTTTTCAGGTGCGCAATACGGATGATCCCGGTGAATTGGAATTTAGTCGCAAATGCAGCGTTTGCCATACAGTGACCCCCGACGGGGCCAACCGAGCCGGCCCTACGCTCTATGGAGTATTCGGCCGTGAAGCCGGCACCTTACCAGATTATATTTATTCAAAAGCTTTGTTAAATTCTGATGTTATTTGGGATGAAAATACCATCGGGCAATTGTTCGATGATGGACCTGATGTTATGCTACCAGGAACAAAAATGCCCATACAACGCTTAAAAAGTGTGGGAAGGCGGGACGATTTAATACGCTATCTGAAAATTGCCACGGCAATAAAACCTAAGTAAAAAGGGGAAGTGAAATGAAATCAGTATTATTAGGATTGAGCCTGATGGCGATTGTGAGCACCATCGCCTGGGCAATCGTAGGAACGCAAACGCAAACATCAGGTGAAGCCTTTGTTTCTCAAAACAATTCAGTTCGGTTGGATTGATTGGTAAATAAAATAATCACCGCCATCGCGATATGGTTGATATTATTAACTTTAGGGCTAGCCGGTGAACCAGCGACCGTTGAATGGCCAGAGTGCAAGTCCGGACTTGAATGCGCCAGCCATTCAGTTGTGAGTATTTTGCCAGTTCATCCCCCTGCAAACCGAAGTGAAGAACCAGAAGGGTCAGGGGTTGTTATCGGCACTGGAAAGCTAATTGCGACTGCTGATCATGTCATCGGTAATGCAACAAGAGTTCTGGTTCGCACTATTACGGGCCATGTGTTGAATGCTGAAATTATCTTGCGCGATAAAACAACTGACGTAGCCTTATTGGAAATTTCCCGAGCTTTGAAGCCAATAGCTTACGGAGCCAAGCCGCGGATGGGGGATAGCACCTGTGCCATTGGTAATAGCTTTGGCTTAGGGATTTCAATGGCTTGCGGCATCGTTTCAGCCCAGCATCTTTCAGGCACCGGATTCAATATAATAGAAGACTTTGTGCAAACGGATGCAGCGGTCAATCCGGGTATGTCAGGCGGGGCACTGGTGAATGACAAAGGCGAGTTAATCGGCCTTTTGTCTGCGATATTCACGAAGAAATCGGACTCAAATATTGGAGTTAATTTTGCGGTCTCATCAAGTCTTTTGGACCGTGTGGTGCAAGATTTTCAACAGAATGGCAAACTCACGCGCCGAAAATCTGGGCTGGTAATCAGCCCCTCATTAGGCAAGGGCGAAGCAGGAGTTATTGGCGCCCGTGTCACGGGAGTCATTGCAGATTCTCAAGAATCGAGGGACGGGGTTCTGGTGGGGGATATTATCCTTTTTGCCAATGAAATGAGGATAAAAAGAGCGGGGTCTTACCAGGCCGCACTGGCACTTATGGAAAAAGATAATATTGTGCTTTTGGATATTCTCCGCGATGGTGAACGTAAGAAAATAACAATAAATTTCGATTGAACAGAAAGAACAGGAAAAAACTATGAGTGAAAAATTCAATATGTCTATGCGCAAGTTTTTGAAACAGGTTGGTGTAACTTCGCAGCAACAAATAGAAGCAATTGTTCGTGATTCAAACTTAGATGGTCAGAAAACGTTATCAGTGAAAATGATTTTGACCGCCGAGGAGACCGACTTGAACCATGTGGTCGAAGGTGAGATTGACATTAGTTAAATGCCTACTGAGACAGATAGAATAATCGATCCAATCTTCCCACCTCTCCTTAAGGGGCGTGGCTTAGAAGCAAGTCAGCACCCGCTGGATTGGGCGAAGGCTCGCACAGAAAAAGGAGAACTTTCGGCCGGAGATTTAATCTGGTCGCAAGATACAGAAAATTTGCGGCTTGCTTTGGTACTTGAGCCTGAGGTTCAGCGCGAACAATGCGCAGAAATGTTGTTTGTTGCAATGGTCGCATTGGGGGACGCGGTGGGTGCTCAAATTCCGGCAGTTATTGGTATCCATTATCAGTGGCCCGGGACAATTTTGATGAACAATGGACGCGTTGGCTATGCAGATTTGTGCGTGTCCGATAATGAAACGGACGGCGTGCCAGAGTCGATGGTTCTTTACATTGAGCTCAATGTGATCCCCGACACGACCAATGCAAACCCGGGCGATGAAGTCGAAATCACCACAATGTGGGAGGAAGGCTGCAGCGATATTACCCGCAATGATTTATTAGAATCGATTGCTCGGCATATTCTTGCGATGATCTATACCTGGTCAGAGGATGGTTTTGCCCAAATTCACTCCCAGTGGACCGATCGCCTGTACGAAGAAAAGCAGTTGGCTCAGGGAGTTGATGATTCTGAGAAATTCATAGGGTTGGACGAAAATGGAAATGCGTTGGTTTCTAAGGATAAGGCAACAGCGAGCATTTCAGTTTTTGATGGGTTGGATATCCAACGAAAGCTGCGATTGTCTGCCAAATGAAATTCTTAAAAACAATCCGTTTTGACCCTTCCGACAATCATGTTTTTGAGAGCGCTGCTTTGAATGATGAATGGGCAATTCCCGGTGGTTTTTCTTTCGGCGGTATGAATGAAGATAATATCACGGGTAAATTAAAACAGGCTTTCAGCAATGGGTTTCTTTCCCTTGAAAGTTTTGGGTTTTCAACATTCGTTTCGGTCGCCGAAATCGATCAGGCGGGTATAGACGAGTTAATGAACAATCTTGCAACCCATTTGGCGGAAAATTTTGGTGCGCCTTCACAACAAGAAGCGCTTCAAGCCGCGCACAGTGAAGTAAATTTCGTTTTAGAAATGTGCGCAAAGGTGGCAATCAATTCTGTCTTTACCTTGCGACGGTTTTTCGATGATGACGGGGAAATAAAAGAAGAGTTTCGCATTGTTAATGCACCTGGAGCCAATACCCATGCGCGAGTTTGGGAAGTGGTTGAGGGTTAATTATGGATTTTTGGAAATCAGCAGGAATGCATTTGGTTGAACGGGACGAAAATGGATGGCTGAAAGTCACGGATGATTATCTGCGGGCTTATTTTACCCGGCCAGAAATTCATCCGGTTGAAGAATCGTGCCCTGCCGAACATGCTTTGTTTGAAAAATTGATGACCAGTCCTTTGACTGAAATAACCGAAGCTGAACTCAAAGCGATAAAAGATGGTGATGCAGCGGAAAATTACCGCGTGATAATACGGTTCCGTGATCATCTGACAAAGTATGGAACGGTCGAAGCAGCCTATGCTGCGTTTTTTACAGGGGAGACTATTTCAATCCCTCCGGTTTTTATTGATCAGATGGTACATTTGATTTTGCATAATATTTTGGAGGACGTTGAAGACCCGATGCGATTGAGGGCTGCAGAATTATTTTTCCGTGAACAGGTCGTAACCGTTGGCGATCTGATGTTGGCTGATCAGGAAATAGTTGAGATGCAAAGCAGCAATGGCTTTGGCGGACTTGGCCAATTACTGGCCGAAGCTGGCACCCCCACCCGCGAAGTTGCGCTAGATGTTATGAGTGAGGAGAATAAAAATCTCTATTGGAAGCGTTCTGATAATTTTGATATGGCTATTGATTTCAGATTTACTCAGCCAGCTTCAGATGCTTTGGGGCGTGTTATTGAGGCCTGGATAGATCATTTTTTGAAGATCAAAACGCGCATACAGACCGTAAAATCAATTAAAGACGAGGCTTGGTCTTGGCATATCGGTTGCGATACTGAAGCGACCCGAATTTTGAATGCCTTGTACAATGATGAGGAGGTTGAGGAAGAAGATTTGTATAATATTCTCTCTCTCTATAAGATGGAATTTCTCAATCCTGCGGATGCAATGGACAGTGTGCGCGGGAAACCAGTATACTTAGCTGTGGCCATGAACAGTGAGAAAAAACTCATTTTTAAGCCGCAAAATCTTTTGACCAGTTTGCCCCTGCAAAGGGGCTAATTATACGAAGGGTGTGAACCATGTCTTCCGCAACAGTGACCAAAGAATTTGTCGATACAGCTTTAGCGCGAGTTTTAGGACTACTAATAGCTTTGTTAATGGCCTTCTTACTCTGGTTTAATTGGTCGGGGGATTTCAAAAATCTATTCGCCGGTGGTACGGAAAAGCCTGCGATGGTTTCTGTATCGGAACCAGCAAAACCTGCAAACCCTGCGCTACAAAATTGCCTGGCTCAACGGGTCGGTAATGTGGAAGAAATGAAGGCCGATGGCATTTTATCAGATGCCCAATTTGCAAGCTTCAAGTCCCGTGCAGAAAACCTATGTCGCGCACAAAACCCGGGTTAGATTTTAGTCTTTCATCAAAAAATCCTCGATACTGAGGTTGTTTTTTTCTGCCTCAATATAGTCATCGGTTGACCGAACACGGGGGCGCGCGCCGCCGCTAAATGGATCCTCAGAGCTGTTAGCCTGGGCTTCAACACGGCAGTCTTGGCACATTTTGATGAGCTTTGACCGTTCTATATTTGCAAACATTGAGTGCTTTTCTGCCAGTTGGTCTGAAATGCGCTCGATAGTGGACTTTGTTGCAAAGGGGGTCTCGCACACGATGCATTTGAATGGTTCTTCCTCATAAAGCGTTTCTGGCTGCATGGCATCAGCGGACAAATTCAATTGAGGAGATAAGCTCAATGCATTTTCGGGGCAGGTGGTAACACATAGGCTGCATTGTACGCAGGCGCTTTCTATAAACCGAAGCGTAGGTTCCCCCGGCGTATCCACGATTGCAGAAGCGGGACAGGCGGATGTACATGACATGCACAAGGTGCAAGCAGCTTGATCAATAACAACGCGGCCATAGGGGGCATTTTCTGGCAGTGCAATAACATCAACTTTCTCAGCTGATTGCCCATGCAATTTCCCGAAGACCATGCGCGCGATGTCGCGTTTGGAGCCAGCTGGCGTAAATTTTTCTGCCTTCAAAGAATCCAATGAAGCAAGTGACCACAGAATTTCTTCCACCGCATCCGGATCAGCTTCGCTGAGTATTGTACACCGTGGGCTGTCTGCGAGATTGAGGCCACTGAGGATTGCTTCGCTCAAACCGATTTCGCTTTCCAAGCCTGAAAGTTCATCAGTTTTTTGAGGATCTGTGAGTAACAGAACCTGCGCAGCGCCACCGGCTATCAGCCCCAACATTTCCACATGGCCCATTGTGGTGGTGGCATGCATGGAAAAGGGAATAACATTAGCAGGCAACCCGCGCCCATATCGTGCCATCATGGAAATGAGATCAGCACCAAAAGTATTGTCGTGAATTAGCAAGATCGGGTTTTTTCCCCCTGCGCCCAAATAGGTTTCGAGCATCAACTGTGCTCGGCTGATGACATCGCTGCGCTCTGGGTATTGATATGAGATTGCACCTGTTGGACAAACGGAATGGCAAGATCCGCATCCCCCGCAAATTCCGCTGTCGATTGAAACAGTGTCACCCGCGTCGAAAATCGCTCCAGCTGGACACACATCCAAACACTTCGAACAGCCGGTTTGTTTTGAGCGACCATGAGCACAAATGTCGCCATTATAACCAATGTAAATTGGTTTTTCGAACTCTCCCACCATGTCAGATAGTTCGATAACTGCCCGAAGAGCTGCCGCAGGATCACCGGCATCAACACGCTTGTAGCCATCACGGTGGGCGTGTCCGGTAAACAAAGGCGCGTTACCGGAAAGGTCTAGAATAACACTGCATTCGGTTTTTGCCCCATCACGCGCCAAAACGAAATTCATCGCATTCCGTGCGGAAGGCATCAGGGGAGCATAATTGTTAACCGTTAATGTGAAGGCACCAAATGAACCTTCCGCCCGATCAATATCTCCCCGATAAATCGGAAATT
>QILU01000058.1 GCA_003233475.1 Ahrensia sp. | reverse complement strand
CCCCGCCCTTCCTAAACCCCCGCCTTCGCGCTTCTTCCCATGCCATCGTACATATCCAGCAGGGTGTTGAACCACCCTGCAACACTGCCTTCTTTTGGCAGCACATCGTGGGAGCAGGTTACTCGCAGCCATTGCAGGGGGCCGAAGACTACGTAATCTGCGAAGATTGGGGTTTCGCCACCGAGGAACTTTTGGTTCTTTAAGGTGAGCTCCAGGGGCACTAAAGTTTGGCTCAAACTATCCGGGGTTTTAGGAAACTTGGCGTCGAACTCCTCCAAAGTGCAGCCAAACATCTTTTCGCGGGAAGTGCGGAAAAAGGCCTGGTCTTCGGGGGCGAGGGAGTTGTAGATGTCCATGATCACAAGTTTAGCGACTTCCGGATGCAGTTGGGTTTGGGACCAGGAAATCACCATATTGGTGAGCGCCTCACCGCCTTCCCCGTTGAACAGGCTTGGTGCGTTTGAATATTTTTCTTCAAGGTGTTTGGCAATCGCCAGACTGTCTTCCACCACGGTGCCATCGTCCACAATCACTGGAACCCGGCGCGCGCTTCCATCTTCGATCGTGCTAACCTTGGTGAACGGGGTTGGCACGCATTCATAGTCCAGCCCCTTATGGGCAAGGCTCATGCGGGTTTTCCAGACATGGGGGCTGAAAAGGTGGTTGGTATCTGCACCGCAGAGTTCATATAATTTGATAGTCATGGTGGGTTCCCTTACAATGTATTTGTCACATCACTATCACGGCTCAGGCGGAGACCAAAACTCATGCACGAACATTTTATCATGTTTGCCCGGTATAATGCCTGGGCCAATCAGAAGCTCTATGAGGCTGTGGCTGAGCTTAGCGCCTCCGATTACAACAAAGATTGCCAGGTGGCTTTTACATCGATGAACGGCACGTTGAACCACTTGCTTATTGGTGACTTAATTTGGCTTAGCCGTTTTCAAGGAACCACGGGGGCACCAACAGGTTTGGATAAATTATTGCATCAGGATTTTGCTGATATTTGGGATGCGCGGAAAAAAACAGACGCTGATATTGTTGAATATATCGAAGGATTGAACGAAGGGATTCTCACTAGCGATTTCAGCTTCACCGCGCTCACCATGCCCGAAAAAGTAACGCAGCAGCTCTCCTATGCCCTTGCCCATTTTTTCAATCACCAAACCCACCACCGGGGCCAGACCCACGCCATGTTGACCCGCTTAGCGGGCGAAGCACCATCCTTGGATTTAGGCTACTATCAGCGGGAAGTTCGACTGGGTTTGATTGGGTAAAAACTGATCATAAATGACGATACAAATGAGTTTGACCGAGCCATCAATGCAGACTATTATTAGGACATGATTGAAATTATACGTATTACTATTGAAGTGCTCGCCTTATTTTGGATGATTGGCGAGTCGATCAAGAACGGGGCATTAAAAACCGCTACAATTCCGGCTAAACTTTTTAAAAAAAACCTAATTTAACGCACCACTGATAAAAAATCAGTTGGTGCTTCATATTTTTCAATGACTTACGCCAGCAAAAAAGTCGCAAAAAGTCGCACACTTACCCAAATCGATATATTGTGTTCCGCTTTCTCTTCCTCCTAAATCACCGCTTGTATTTCTTCGACTTTTCCCCCAAAAGCCGCCCATGCTGACACTTACCGATCTTACGTTTCGTATGCAGGGGCGCGTGCTGATGGACAATACGTCCATGCGGGTGCCCATGGGGGCACGGGTGGGGTTTGTCGGGCGCAACGGCACGGGCAAAACCACCCTGTTCAAAATGATTCACGGGGAATATGGGCCGGAGACCGGAGAGATAGTATTGCGCCGCAATATGCGTATCGGCCAGGTGGCGCAGGAAGCGCCGGGCACGGAAAAATCCCTATTGCAAACCGTGCTGGAAGCCGATCTTGAACGCGAAGCACTTCTGGCGGAATCTGAAACCGCGAGCGACCCAAACCGCATTGCCGATATCCATACACGGCTCACCGATATTGATGCCCATTCAGCGGAAGCCCGCGCCGGGGCGATTTTGCATGGGCTTGGGTTTGACGCCGAAGCGCAAAAACAACCCTGTTCCGATTTTTCCGGCGGGTGGCGCATGCGGGTGGCATTAGCAGGCGTGTTGTTTTCCGAACCCGATTTATTGTTGCTCGACGAGCCAACCAACTATCTCGATTTGGAAGGCACCTTGTGGCTGGAAAACTATATCGCGCGCTATCGCCACACGGTTATTATGATCAGCCATGACCGGGATCTGTTGAACAAATGCTGCACCACCATAGTGCATTTGGAAAATCTCAAACTAACTTCCTACAAAGGTGATTATGATTTTTTTGAAAAAACCCGCGCCGAGCGAATGGCCTTGCAATCAAAAATGAAGGTCAAGCAGGACGCCAAACGCGCCCATATGCAGGCCTTTATCGATCGTTTCAAAGCTAAAGCTTCAAAGGCCACCCAGGCGCAAAGCCGGGTCAAAGCCCTGGAAAAAATGGCGGTAATTTCCGCGGTGCAGGATAGTAATGTGGCACCGCTTAGTTTTCCCAGCCCCGAAAAAGCCATCGCCTCTCCGATCATCAACCTGCAAAAAGCTTCCGTTGGCTATGAGGCCGGAAAGCCTGTTATTACGAACATGAATTTACGCATTGATGCGGATGATCGCATTGCCTTGTTGGGGGCAAACGGGAATGGCAAATCCACCTTCGCGAAGCTGATCGCCGGGCGCATGCAGGTGATGGATGGCCATATCACCCGCTCAGAAAAACTGCGCGTTGCCATGTTCGCCCAGCATAATATGGATGATTTGGTCCCCGACCAAACCCCGATCGACCATGTGCGCAAACTCATGCCGGAAGAACCGGAAGCAAAGGTGCGCGGGCGCGTGGCCCAGATGGGGCTGGGGCAGGAAAAAATGGAGACCAAAGCGCGCAATCTTTCGGGCGGAGAAAAAGCGCGGCTGCTGCTCGGGCTGGCGACTTTCAACAAGCCCCATTTGCTGATTTTGGACGAACCCACCAACCATCTTGATATCGACACGCGGGAATCCCTCGTCATGGCGCTGAACGCCTATTCCGGCGCGGTTATCCTCATTTCCCACGACCGACATTTGATCGAGGCCAGCGCCGAACGGCTTTGGCTGGTCAGTGAGGGAACCGTTGGCCCCTATGATGGTGATCTCGACGATTACCGCAAGCTCATCCTAAAAGGCCCCGGCTCCCCCGGCGCAAAAAAAGCTGAAAAGAAAAAAGACAGGCCCAAAAAAGAAAAAGTGCGGCAGGAGAAATCCGCCGGCGACAAGCGCCGTGAAGATGCATTGGCGCGCGAAACCCAAAAGGACACCCGCAACCGGATCAAAAAACTGGAAGCCATTATGGCCAAGGCGAGCGAAGCGATAAAGAAGCTGAACAAATTATTGGCCATAGCCAGCACAGAACGAGACGCCAAACGCATCCGCGACCTCGCCACTAAAAAAGCCGAGTTTGAAAGACGGTTGATTGAGGTGGAAGAAGAATGGCTGCAATTGAGCGAGCGGCTGAGCGGGTAGCGGCCGCGCAGGCATTTTTCGGAGCCCTACCTCCTCCTTGTGGGAAGATCGAAAGCGATGCAATCGATTTCGGGTGGGGGTGGAGACGGAGGTTAAACAATAAGGTTTTGCGTGTTGGCTCGACCTTCATTTTTGTCATTCCCGCCACAGCGGGAATGACAATTTTATATGCAATAAAACAACCGGGTTCTCGGGTTTCTCTTGCCCCCACCTCCCCTCCGGACACAATTCTCTCGCCAAAACACAAGGAATTGAGCGCGACTTGATTCGATTATTTTTGTAATCAGCAATAACGTTCCGCACACTGAAGTAACGGCGAAAGAGAACAAAAATGAAAAAAATTTCCGCAGGTTTAGTGGCAGGCAGCCTGCTGTTCGCACTTGCTGCCAGCACGGTGGCAAATTCTCAGGAGTTGAATGACAAAGAAGTCACCCAGCTTTCGACCGACGTTATGTTTGGCACCCCGGAAGAACGTCTGGATGCACTTAAGGTTCTCGAAAAAAAGGGCGGACCCAATGTCACAGCAACACTGATACTTGCGATGCGCTATCAGGGCTACGGCATCCTGATCGGCAAAGTTTTAAGCAGACTTACCGGACAGGAAATCACGTCCTGGAATGATGCAATGCTTTGGCAGGAGGCCAATCCGCAAGTAATACCCCATGCAAGTTTTCGTACCCTCAAAGTACGAATTTTCAACAGTATTGATACTGAGTTTTCACGATTTCTGGGAGGAAAACTCTCTGAGCCTTCAAACATGAATATCCGGCTGGAGGAAATAACCTGGGGTGGTGTGAAGGTTGATGGCATTCCTTCTCTTGATAATCCAAAAATGATCGTGGCGAACAAGGCCGACTATATGAAGGACGATGATCTGGTGTTTGGGGTGAAAATAAATGGTGACGCGCGGGCCTACCCGTTGCGCATCATGGGCTGGCACGAAATGTTCAATGAAACCATAGGCGGTGTGCCGGTCGCCCTGGCCTATTGCACCTTGTGCGGCTCCGGCATTTTATTCGAAACCAAGGTTGAGGGGCGCAGCAAGCCGTTTGTATTTGGCTCTTCGGGCTTTTTGTTTCGGTCCAACAAACTGATGTTTGATCGCGAGACCGACAGTCTGTGGAACCAGTTTACTGGCAAACCTGTAACCGGCCCACTGGTGAAATCAGGCATCAAACTGAAAATTCTCCCGGTCACAATAACGGCCTGGACAAACTGGAAAACCAGCAACCCGGATACGAAAATTCTTTCTTTGCGGACCGGTTATGGACGCAACTATGCCTCCGGCAACGTTTATCGGGATTATTTTGCCAGCCCTGATTTGATGTTTCCCGCTATTGTGCGCGACGAAAGCGTATTAAAGCGAAAAGATTATGTGTTTGGCATTCGCGAGTTTGCATCGTCAAAAGCCTGGCCAATATCTGCATTCAAGGACGTGCGGGTCATAAATGACGGGATTGGCGATAGGAACCTGGTGCTGATTGGCAATGCGGCCACCCGCAGCGTAAGAGCTTATGAACGGGGCGAGTTGACTTTCAAAACATCCGGCAACAGTGGCCAATTGCTGCAAGGCAGTAATTCCTGGCAAATCAGCGAAGAGGCATTGACTGGCCCCAACGGCACAAAACTCTCACGGGTGCCAGGGCACATCGCTTACTGGTTTGCCTGGGACGGATATATGGGTGTTGGCTCCAAGCTTTATCCCAATTAGAAATAGGCCACATAATCAACACTATGGAGGTGATTGAGTGTGAGATTGGAACCCTCATGCTAGCGTCTATTACCAGCACCATGCCCAAGCCCGCCAAGCCCCCTACTCTCAATGCTTCATCCAAAAAACTCTTAGACCGTGCCCACGCGTTGAGCAGTGAGGCTGAGACCAAGGCGCTTTATGAAGAATGGGCTGGGACCTATGACAAGACAATGGTTGAGGGGTTGGGGTATTTATCGCCGCAAAAAGCTGCGCAATTGCTGGGGCGATTTGTTGCCAAAAAAAACGCGCATATTCTCGATGTGGGGACAGGCACAGGGTTGGTTGGGCAGGAGCTTGCAGCCCTTGGGTTTACAAACATCGACGGCATTGATTATTCCCCTCCCATGTTGGAAGTTGCCAGAAAGCGCGGTGTTTATGGCACGCTGATTGAGGCCGATTTAAATGAACCATTGAAATTGGAAAACAGCAGTTACGATGCGATAATTTGCATTGGCACCTTCACCCATGGGCATGTCGGGGCCAATTGCCTCAATGAATTATTCCGCATACTGAAGCCCGGCGGTCGTTTTATCACCGCCATTCGTAAATCCTATTGGGAACCGGCAGGCTTTGCTGCCAAGGTGGAATATCTGACAAGAACTGGCGTATTGAAAACGGTTTCAAGCGAAGAAAATACTAATTATACCGATAGCAAGGAAGCTGAATCATATTTCCTGGTTTGGGAGAAGTGTTGAATGGAGGTTCAATCTAGAACAAATAACGTGGCCACAACTACTGCTTCCGACAGTTCTACGATCTGGCTTTTTGATAGTGTTTGCGTTTTATGCAGTTGGTCGGTTCGCCTCACATTGCGCTATGAGATCAGTCCGCTAATAAAGTTTGTCTCTATTCAATCGACTGAAGGACGAGGGATTGCAATTCTGAATGGCATTGATCCGGATAATCCAGAGAGTTTCTTGTACCTTGAAGGCGGCCAAGTATTGGCAAAATCTGATGGAGTTTTTGCTCTAGCAAAACATTTAAAGTACCCACTAAAACTGGTCCGGCTAGGGCGGTTTATGCCCAAATTTATTCGTGACAAAGCCTATGACATTATAGCGCAAAACCGCTACAAATTGTTTGGTCGCCTTGATGCCTGCATTGTACCAGGCGAAGAAGCGCGCGATCGCTTTGTATTGTGAAATTTTGCGTGAAACGGAGCATATATTGTGCGAACAGTATTGATCATTGGCGCAACGGGGATATTTGGAAAGCGACTGGCTCGCCACTTGCTGAGCTTTGAGGGCATAGAACTAATTGTCTCTTCAAGGAGCCGGGAAAAGGCGGCGGCCTTGGTTGAAGAACTTGGTCAGAATTTGAACAAAGACAAAACGGCCCCAAAAATCACTGGCATCGCACTCGATCATAATTTTGAGTTTGAGAATATCCTGCGCGAATTAAAACCCTTCATCGTTGTGGACTGCTCCGGGCCATTCCAAGGGGTTGGATTCGACACCGCAAAAACAGCGCTTTCCTGCGGCGCTCATTTTATTGATATTGCTGATGCGCGGGATTATTTGAAGAATTTTAAGGCAAGTCTTTCAAATTTAGCAGGAAAAAGTGCCAAAGTGGCTTTAGGGGGCGCCAGCTCTACACCGACACTTTCAACAGCAGTTGTCGAGGATATAACCCTTGGCTGGCGGCGTGTTGACACGATAGATATTTGTATTTCTCCTGCGGGAAAAAGTGAAGTTGGGCAGGCACTAATTTCGGCTATTGTCAGTTATGCGGGAAAGAAAATACCTGTGTGGCGAGACGGTCAGCTTTCAACCACACTTGGCTGGGGAAACTCGTGGGTAGTGACTATCCCAGAACTGGGGCGTCGGCGCGTCGCGGCCGCCGATACATTGGATGCAGAAAATCTCGGGCAAAAATTTAACGTTGCCTCAAGTGTTACATTCTCAGCCGGGCTGGAATCAAGCATTGAGCAATGGGGGCTTCAGTTTCTTGCCCGCCTGCGCAAAATTGGAGTGTTGAAGAATCTTACCCCCCTCATTCCCCTGCTCTTGGCGGCCCGCAAAATTACCCGTTTCACCTGTTCAGATCGGGGCGGTATGGTGGTTGATATCCTGGGGCTGAACGCTAAAGGCACCCTGACCAAAACGCGCTGGTCGCTTTTAGCTGAGCAAGATCACGGGCCGTTTGTCCCTATCCTCCCAGCCGCGGCAGCGGTTAAATTACTGCTGGCAAAAAAACTAAAACCGGGGGCAAGGCTTGCTTTCAACTCCCTGAGCCTGGCTGATATTGAAGTTGAAATGGCCCCCTATGCCATCACTACAAAGGTTGAAACCGAAACGTTCAAACAAGGGGCATTTCTTGCTCATTTGGGGAAGGAAAAAACAGAAAAACTCCCTGCTGCCGTGAAGGCGTTTCACTTACCACAAAGCGCGCCCGTGTGGGTTGGTGAAGCGGATGTCGTGGCTAATACGAAATTCATCCCCACCTTAATGGCTAAAATTATGGGCTTTCCCGCATCAGGCAAAAAGATTGAGTTGACCGTAACAGTTGAACGCCATTGCGACCTTGAAAGACCACAGCAACTGAAAGAAACATGGACACGTAATTTCGCCGGCAGGGCTTTTTCATCGACCCTTGAAGCTCGAAAAGACGGCACTTTCAGCGAAGCCTTTGGACTGATTTCTTTCAAAATTGGTTTGGATGCCAATGAGGATGGCCTCACCATGCCTGTGGTCGGCTGGAGTTTTTTGGGTATTCCTCTTCCCAAATTTTTGGCGCCCCATTCGCAAGCCCGAGAATTTGAGGATGCGCTGGGGCGGTTCAACTTTGATGTAAAACTAACCCTGCCACTTCTTGGGCAATTCGCCCATTACAAAGGGTGGCTTACGCCTTCTTACTCCAACGTCCCTCGTCATCCTGCTGCCAATAGGTGAGATCGTGGCCTGCTTCTTTTTCAATTTTCCAGCGCCCTCGGGCAGCAGACACCGCGTCTTCGTCACGGCCGTCAAACATATATATCACCCGCTCATAGGACTCCGTATTTGCAGGCACCGCTCCATCAACAATAAAACGCACCTGCGCCCCTATGGGGTTATCGGTCGCGGTGGTAAGCCAGATGGGATGGTCATTTGGATCAGATTTTGAGGGCTCATTATTGGCGTCCCCCTGCGCCGCATGGGGTAAAAAACTATCCGCTTTATAGCTCCAAAGGTGGCTGTCCAGGGCATCCCGGTGGGCCTCAGTTCCCGATTGAATGACAACCTTCCAGCTCCGTTCCAGGCAACGCTCCAGCAGACCCGGCAGGGCGTGTTCCAGGCTGTGTTCGGTAAGGTGATAAAAAAGAACTTCGCTCATGGGGCACCTTAAGTCGTGGTAAAAAATGCCGCAAGCGGATATCATTGCCCAAAATTCACCAACATGCTTTTCTATTATAAGAAATCTGAAATGTATCGGAGTACGGATCAATGAAAGCACGCAATCTCATATTTTCGCTGGTTGTTTCAACCAGCACCTTAACAATCAATCTTGCAGCAACCGCGCAGGAGACAAATATTTGCAGCCTTGAAAATTCTACGCTGGTTTGTGGGGTAAATCTAAAAGACGGCGGAAAAATTCTTGACGCCATGGCCAATCCTGCAAGCGCGGAAATGCTGTCAAATGCCGGTGCGGGTGGATTGGTTTATTCTGGAGGCGATGAGCGGGAAGCTTTTCGAAAATCGCTGGAAGCCAACCGGGTGGCAATAAAGAAATTTGCTGACAGGGCGCTGAGAAAACACCGCCGCGGAAAAATGAAGGCAAGTGCTTACGAAGCTATACGAACAAAATACAACGACGGCATGAAAACCTACCAATCCGGCATGGAACTCTATCGCGCTGGCACATGGCAAAGTAAAACAAAAGGTATTCAGGCGGATTAGAGTCTAACCCTACCCCTCATAATAATCAGCCACCAGCCTGTCCAGCAATCGCACGCCAAAACCGCTGGCCCAGGATTTGTTTATATCGGTTTGCGGGGAAGCCATGGCGGTTCCCGCAACATCCAGGTGCGCCCAGGGGGTGTCTCCGACAAAACGCTGGAGGAATTGGGCAGCCGTAATTGACCCGGCAAAACGCCCGGCGCTGTTTCTCATATCGGCAAATTTCGAATCCACCATCTTGTCGTATTGTTTGTTCAACGGCATGCGCCAGAGTTTTTCATTGGTGCTTATTCCCGCAGCAGCGAGATTTTTTGACAGCTTATCGTTGTTGGAAAAAAGCCCGGCGTGCTCTTTACCAAGCGCCACCAGGATAGCACCGGTCAGGGTTGCCAGATTGATGATGAATTTGGGTTTGAATTTCTTGTTGCAATGCCAAAGGGCATCGGCGAGCACCAATCGGCCTTCGGCATCGGTGTTTATAATCTCAATTGTTTGGCCCGACATGGAGGTGACGATATCGCCGGGGCGTTGGGCATCCCCATCGGGCATGTTTTCGACCAACGCTATTATGCCCACCACATTGGCTTTTGCTTTGCGTGCCGCAAGTGCGTGCATTAATCCGGTCACTGCTGCTGCGCCCCCCATATCACCTTTCATGTCCTCCATACCGCCCGAAGGTTTGATGGAAATTCCCCCGGTATCGAAGGTCACGCCTTTGCCCACAAAAGCTACCGGGCTGTCCTTTGCCTTGCCGCCTTTCCACTGGATAATGGCCATGCGCGGCGGGTTTCTTGAACCACGGGATACGCCCAACAATGCGTTCATTTTCAAAGCCTTCATGGCTTTTTGATCGAGAATATCCACCTTGCAGCCAAGTTTCTTCAATGCGCTGGCCCGTTTGGCAAACTCTATTGGGGTCAATACATTAGGGGGCTCGTTCACCAGATCCCGTGCCAACAAAACTCCATCCGTTACCCCTTCTCGGCCTGTCCAGACTTTTTTAGCGGCACTTGCGGTGCTGGTATGGAAAATTACCTTCAGGGCCTTGATTGTCGGCTTCTTGGTTTTGGTCTTGTATTGATCAAATCGATAGGCCCCCAACAACAACCCCTGCGCCATGTCAGCCGCCTGGTCGGGTGATACAACTGGCTTGCCGGGAAGTTCCAACATGACATCAACCCTGCCGCCGCTGGTGAGAGTGGTGCTCAGCTTTCCCCCTAACCGAAGCCAGGAAAACTCCTTGAGTTCCGATACCCCCCCAACACCTAATAGAATTATGCGATCCAAGGTCGAATTCTGCGGGGTTAGAATTGTCAGCCCCTGCCCGAATGTTCCTTTGAAACCGGCGGCCTTAATGGCATTCCTGATCAGTCCCTTTTTGTCCAGCGCTTTACCAGTTGCGCCAAAATTGTTGGATTTATCGCACAGTATAACCAGACTGCCCTTCAAAGGGGCTTTGGCAGAGGAAAAACTCAAAGAAGGCGCAATGGTCATAAAAAATTCCAATTATAAAAATAGAGATTCGCGGATGAATAAGATAGTCGCCGTTCAACTGCGTGCTGTAAATGGGAAAAATATCGTTTGAACTCGAATGTAAACAAAATGTTAACCCCGTTTCTTTGCCGCTTTTTAGCCATTACAAGTCCTTAATAGCGGTGCAACAATTGTATTGAATATTCCTTCCACGTTTTTCAGGAAACCTATGGGTCTCTCGCTCTTAGAACGCTATATATTCCAAAAAGCGTTTCTCGCCTTCCTCACCGCGGCGGGCGGGCTGATTGGCGTGTTGTGGATTGTGCGTGCAGTACAAAGCGTGGATGTGATTTTGAACAAGGGTCAGGGAATTGCGACCTACTTGAAAATCACCACCCTTGGGGTTCCAACCCTGGCGGCAGCCATTGCACCACTGGCCCTGCTGATCGGGCTTATCCGCACCATAAATACGCTGAATAATGATTCTGAACTGGTGGTCATGCACTCGTCAGGGGCATCCCGGATTTCGCTGCTCAAGCCGTTTCTGGCGCTTAGCCTGTTGGTTGCCGGCATTGTTTATTTCCTGCACCTGTGGGCCGGCCCCACTTCCATGCAAACGCTTAGAACTTATGTTACCAAAGTGCGCGCCGATCTGGTCTCGGTTATTGTGCGTGAAGGGGCATTCCAGGACGTGGGAAAGGGACTAACTTTCCATATCGCCGAGCGCGCACCGGGGGGATTGCTGAAAGGGGTGTTTATTCTTGATGGACGAAACAAGAAAGAAACATTCACCTATCTGGCAAAAGAGGGGGTTATTTCGAAGGTCGATGACCAGAGCTACCTGGTTTTGAAAGAGGGGCAAATTCAACGCCTTACAACGGAAACCAATTCCTTGTCGGTGATCAAATTCAACTCTTACGCGTTTAATTTATCCAGCTTTTCCGGGGGCAAAACCGCGCGCGGTCGCAGCCAGATGGAAGTTTCCACACTGGATTTGATTTATCCCAGCCCGAATGATGCGTTGTATAAAACAAAGCCCGGTCGATTTCGGGCAGAACTGCATACCCGCCTCACCGGAGGGCTGCACCCGCTTATGGTGGGGCTTATAATATTAGCCTATCTGGGTAACCCAAGTTCGCATCGGCAGGGACAGGGGCTGATTGTGGCAACTGCCTGCCTGCTGATTGTTGCAGTTAGGGGAATCACAATTGTTGCGGAAGGGGCGTTGCGAACTGACCCCAACATGCTCTTTGTTGTGTGGGGTATTCCCATAGCTTTGATTGCTCTTTCCATATTCCTGCTGGCAACCGATCGTAGCGCATTTCCGCCAAACCTTTTGTCAAAAACTGAACAGTTTATCCATAGACTCCTGATCAGACTTGAACCTCTTCGCGCAAAATTGCGGGGATATAAAATTCAAGAGCAGGTGGGCACATGATCGGTCGTACTCTTGGGCTTTATCTGGCGAAGGACTTTCTTCGCAACATGCTGCTTATCTTTATCTTGTTTTTCGCGCTAATCATTGTGGTGGATTTGATCGAGCTTTCCCGCGATCTGTCAAAAGCTGCAAATGTCGGTCTAAAGGATATATTCCTGATTTCCGTGTTTCGTGCCCCGGCTTTTGCGGAAAATATTCTGCCATTCTCCATTCTGTTTGGTGCAGCAACGTCTTTGCTGCTGCTTAATCGTCGCCTTGAACTGGTGATCGCAAGGGCTTCAGGAGTTTCTGTGTGGCAATTCTTGTGGCCACTGATTTTGACCGCCTTGCTGATTGGGGTGTTTGCTTCATTTGCTTATAACCCGCTTTCGCTCACGGGAATTACAGCGTCAAAGGCGGTGGAAGCTACAGTTTTTGGCAAGGTAAAGGGAGGTTTTTCCAATAGAACCAAGAACTTCTGGCTTCGTGTTGGCGAAGTTTCCGGCGATGTTATTATCCGCGCCCGGGTGAGCCAAAACCGCGGCGAAAAACTAACGGCCGTCTCCGCCTACCGCTTTGAAGCTGATGGCAGCCTTAAACAACGGGTGGACGCGGCAAAAGCTGTTTTCACGGTTAAAAACGGCAAGAGTTATTATATTTTCAGCGATGCGACAGTCACCGTTCCAGGCAAGCGCAGCCAGGATCAAAAGCGCCTGGAAATGCAGGTAAGAATATCCAAATCCCAGTTGCAGGCAGGCCAGACCAGCGCTTCGGATGTGAGTATCTGGGGACTGGGAGAGCAAGCCAAGCGCGCTTTTGATTCGGGAAAGAATTCATTGCCGTTTACAACCCGATTCCAATCCCTGCTCGCCTTGCCTTTATTGTTTGTTGCCATGGTCTTACTGGCTGCCACCGTGTCGTTAACTTTCGCACGATTTGGGCAGAACGGAAAGGTTATTTTGGGTGGTGTTTTGGCGGGACGAAACTGGTACTAACATTTGGGAGCAATGGGCTGGTGTCTCCGTTTATCGCGGCATGGTCTCCAGCATTAGTGGCAACTTTGATTGGTGTAACAGTTCTATTGCATCAGGAGGACGGTTAAATGACCCGTTTTTTACCTGATACATTTGGTGTGTCCACCCCTTCTTTCGACCTTGGGGTGGAATGCAAACCCTTTCGCTTGCCCAAATCCAGCTTGTCCAAATTTTTGCGCCTGACCCTGCTCACCGCAACCGCCCTTTATGTGCCCATTGCAAGTTTTACGGTTTTTACTGAACCCGCCCGGGCCCAATCTGTAGG
>QILU01000242.1 GCA_003233475.1 Ahrensia sp. | reverse complement strand
GTTTCCAGTGCTGTTGTGGCGCTTGGGCGTTATTCTCTTTACGGAATTAAGGATACAAAAATTCGCCCCAATCCGCGCCGCGCTGAAGGGTATTTTTTTCGTGCCGCTGCACTGTATAAAGATCCTTCCGCCCAATATGAGTTGGGCCGAATGTACCGCAGCGATGTTTTGGGCGTTAAGCAACCACGCACCGCTGTGCGCTGGTTTGGTCTGGCCGCAAAAAAAGGCCATGTGCGCGCTCAGGCCCAATTGGGCGAAATGCTGTTTTATGGCGAAGGGGTGCGTCGCCGTCCGGTTCGTGGATTGGTTTTCATGACAAAAGCCGCCACCCGTTCAGCCCGCAAAAGCCTGAAATCCATTCGTAAGATGCGCCAGAAGGCATTTGCAAAGGCAAGTGACGCGCAACGTAAAGCCGCAAACAAAATTATTATCGCGTTAAAACTTAAGCCTTTGGATAATGGTCAAAGCTTTGCTCTGGAAAATCGCACGGTTGGTGCCGCTGCCAGCAGTGCATCTCAAGAAGAATAGTTTTACCTTAGGGTCAGGCCGCGTAGTCCAGCCAAATAGGAACGTGGTCAGACGGCTTTTCCCAATCGCGAACATGGTGGTCGATGGCACAGCCGTTAAAAAGCAAGGCCGCTTCGGGGGACATCAAAAGATGGTCGATGCGAATGCCATGGTTTTTCGGCCACGCCCCGGCCTGATAATCCCAAAATGTATAGAGGTTGTCCGCGTCGCTTGATGCTCGCAGGGCTTCGGTAAATCCCAGGTTTTTAAGAGCTTCAAACCGGGAGCGTGTTTCCTCGCGAAAAAGGGCATCCCTTTGCCAAAACCCTGCATCCCAACAATCCCGCGCCTGGGGAATAACATTGTAATCTCCGGCAAGAATGAGTGGCTCTTCCAGCTTTAATCGCGCTTTTGACCAGGCATGAAGGCGATCCATCCAGTTTAATTTGTAGTCAAATTTGCGCGGGTCATCCACCGGGTTTCCATTTGGCAGATAAAGCGAGACCACCCGCAATACTTTTTCTTGAACCGTAAATACCCCTTCAATAAACCGGGCCTGTTCGTCGGGTTCCTGTTTATCATTTATCAGCGGCAATCCGCGATTGACTTCATCAAAGGGCAGGCGGGAGAGCAGGGCAACGCCGTTAAAACCTTTTTGGCCATGGGTCTCCAAATTATAGCCAAGGGCTTCTATTTCTTCGCCGGGAAAATTTTCATCGACTGATTTGATTTCCTGCAAACAGGCAATATCGGGTTTAGCCTGTTTCAGCCATTCGATCAAAACATCATGCCGCGCTTTGATTCCGTTTATGTTCCAGCTTGCAATTTTCATGTTGGGTTTGCTCAATTATGGGAACTTTTTACACCTTATAGACCAACAACAGGGGTGAACAGATAGGGATTATTTCATATTCAGTTGTCCACATGGCAATGAAAAAGCCGCTCGCGCCTGACTCATGATTCGAGTCGGGTGGAGAGAGGTTCTCTGCGAATATATAACTGGGCAAAAAACTGGAGAGGAAATTATGTCTAATCATTCATTGGGGACTCGGGAGCAACTCCGCGATCCTAACTATACTCCGCCGTTGGCCAAGGCCATCCCACTGGGTATTCAACATGTGCTGGCGATGTTTGTCAGTAATATTACGCCGGCAATAATCGTTGCCGGAGCAGCAGGTATCGGCTTTGGCTCTGATCAGGGCGCGTTTGGTTTTCCTGATATGACCTACATGATACAAATGTCGATGTTCTTTGCCGGCATTGCAACGCTCATTCAAACTATCGGCATGGGCCCGATTGGCGCAAAGTTGCCAATTGTTCAGGGCACAAGTTTTGCGTACCTTCCGGTAATGATCCCAGCCGTTGCAGGGCTAGGCACAGCAGGCCTTGGCGGCCTGATGACCGGGGTTGTTTTTGGCGGGATTTTTCATTTTCTCATTGGTACTTTTATTGGAAAAATCCGTTTTGCCCTGCCGCCATTGGTGACTGGCCTGATTGTTCTCGTGAAAGTCGGTATTCAATATGCAGCCGGTGGAGTTCCATTGATGGGTAAACCCGGTTTTGGCACATTAGCGATGTGGATCCCCGCGTTGGTGGTGATCGTTGTCACCCTACTGCTCAAATTCTTCACCAAGGGTATGATGTCAGTGGCCGCCGTTCTGGTTGGCCTAATTGTCGGGTACATCGTTGCCTACTTCATGGGCCAGGTCGATTTGAGCCGCATCAGCGGGGCGGCAGTTTTTGAGTTACCCAATCCATTTCGATGGGGCTTTGAAATCAACTGGGCGATCATTATCGGCATGTGTTTGATGGCGTTCGTTTCGGCTATTGAAACCGTTGGCGATGTGTCAGGTATCACCAAAGGGGGTGCCGGACGCGAGGCGACTGACCGCGAAATAACTGGAGCCACTTATGCCGATGGTCTTGGTACGGCAGTCTCCGGTATTTTTGGCGGCCTGCCCAACACTTCGTTCAGCCAGAATGTCGGCCTGATATCGATGACCGGTATAATGAGCCGTCATGTGGTAACCATCGGTGCGATCTTCCTGGTTATTGCCGGTCTCATTCCAATGGTTGGCGCGGTCATTCGTACCATTCCAATCAATGTATTGGGTGGCGGTGTGATCATCATGTTCGGCATGGTCGCGTCAGCGGGTGTCAACATGCTTTCCGATGTCAAATGGAATCGCCGCAACATGGTCATTTTCGCCGTCTCGCTGGCTGTCGGACTTGGTTTGTACCTGGTGCCCGAAGCGGTTCAGCATCTGGGCAAAACTGCTCAAATTCTGCTGACTTCAGGCCTTCTTCCTGCTGCCTTTATCGCCATATTCCTCAACTACGTTCTTCCTGAGGATATGGAAGATGCTGGTGGCAATTTGTCCGGTGAAACTTCACTGGGTGGATTGGCTAATGTTGGTGATGGGGTTACTGGAGTGGCAACAGGAGCCGCCGTTGGTGTTGCTGGTGCTGCTGCTGCTGGTGCTGCGGGTCTTGCGTCGGCTACGGGCTCTGTTGCTGGTACCGCTACTGCCGCTGCAACGGGTATTGCATCTGTTGGTGCAATTGCTGGCGGTGCCGGAGATGACATCGAACTCATCGACGGTATCGGGCCAAAGATTGGGGCTTTGTTGAAGGCTCAGGGTCTTAAGGTGTTGAGCCAGATTGTTGCCATGCCGGACGGTGATATTGCCGCATTGGCAAAAGCCATCGGAATCCCCGAAGGGCAACCAGCACGTCAGGAGTGGAAAATGCAAGCTCAGGAAATGCTGAGTGGTTCCGCACCACGTGCTGCGATAGATCGCAACAGGAAATAAGCGAAGACAATTCGCTGAAGGAAACAAACCGCAGGGAGCAATCCTTGCGGTTTTTTATTTTGGAGCGGTTCATCTTTTGATGAAATCATTTTAGCAACGCCTTCCTCCCCTTTTTTTGCTCTTCGGAGGGGCAAAATATTACAAAACATAATAAAATTTATCGTTTGAAAGGCGGTGTTTTTTTTATTATGGTGTCAACAGATGGAAGCAATTTTGGTATTGAGAAGCTTTCATTTTTTCTATTAAATATGAATTGCTTTAGGAGTTATACAATGAAAAAATTTATGGTCGCCGCCGCATCAGTCATTTTCATAACCGCTATTTCAACCCCAGCACATGCTGGTAAAGCCACTTTAGCGAAGGGCGATAAAGTTATGGTATTATCATGCAATAACGGTGGTTGTTTCACTCGATTCAGCAAAGGCAAGCGTGATGCTGATATTCCAAAACGCCTCGGTCCAGGCGGGTCACAAAATTTCTCAAAATGGTTAAAAAAGATGCGAAAAAATGGTTGGAAATAAACAATTTAGCTTCTTCGGCAACCTGCTAAATTGAAAAGCTGGTTCCGCAGCCGCAACTGGCGGTGGCATTGGGGTTTTTGATTTGGAAACTCCGCCCCATAAGATCATCCACAAAGTCGATAACAGACCCACCCATATAGTTGAGGGAGATCGGGTCGATTAGCACTTTTGCTCCTTCCGATTTCAGCACCAGATCATCTTCCTGTTGATCCTCGGTCAGGTCAAACTTATAGGAAAACCCGGAACAGCCGCCGCCTTCAACGGAAACCCGCAGGGCATTCATTTCCGGCTCTTTTGCTAAAATTTGCGCCACACGTTTTGCCGCTGCTTGAGAAACAACAACTTCGCCTTCAGGGACATTCAGTTCAACGGCATCACTCATGGGAATTCCACTCTACGGTTTGTAGGAATGTATTGGAATCATATGTAGGAATGCAAAGCCTATCCGTCAATCGTATAAATACGATGAAGAGAAATTGGCTAGTGGCCGATGTTAGGCTAAAACGGCCCTATGAACACGCCTGATGATTCCAAAAAACCACTTGATTTGACCAGTGTGCGTCGTGTCAGTGCGCTGGCACCCTATGCCGCGATTGCATCCAATACCCGCGGGCGGTTGATTGAGGAACCGATCAGCCCCACCCGGTCTGATTTTCAGCGCGACCGGGATCGGATTATTCACAGCGACGCCTTTCGCCGCCTGATGCATAAAACCCAGGTGTTCGTGCATAATGTTGGCGATCATTTTCGTACCCGGCTGACCCACACAATTGAAGTGGCCCAGATTGCCCGCGCCTTGGCCCGCGCTTTGCGGGTTGATGAGGATCTGGCGGAAGCCCTTGCTCTGGTGCATGATTTTGGCCACACCCCCTTTGGCCATGCAGGCGAACAGGTGTTGGATGAAAATTTGAAATGGATGGGTGGGTTTGACCACAATGCCCAGTCCTTGCGCGTTGTCACCAGGCTGGAGCAGCGCTATGCGCAATTCGATGGCCTCAATCTTTGCTGGGAAACCCTAGAAGGGCTGGTGAAGCATAATGGTCCGCTGGTTGGAGGCCCACTGACAGACAAAAAAGGGCAGGGGCTGGAAGGGCCGGTTCCCGCAAGCATATTGGAATATAATGACAGGCATGACCTTCAACTATGGTCATGGCCTTCGGTGGAGGCCCAATGCGCCGCAATTGCAGACGATATTGCCTATGACAATCACGATCTGGACGATGGATTGCGGGCCGGGCTGTTCTCTCTGGATGAACTAAAAGAGCTGGATTTAAGTGGTGCGCTTTTGAGTGAGGTTCAGAGCCAATACCCCAAATTGGATACAAGTCGCACAACCCACGAGATTGTTCGTCGGCAAATCACCCTCATGGTGGAAGATGTGATTCGGGAATCGAGCGCAAGAATCGCTGATTCAAAGCCAAAAAGTGCGGATGAAGTGCGGGAATTGGGCCACCCATTAGTGGCGTTTTCAAAAAATATGCAGTCCCGTGAAAAACAGCTGAAAGATTTTCTGTTTGAACGCATGTACCGCCATGAAAGTGTCATGCGCCCGGTGCGTGCCGCCCAGCAAATTCTCGATGATCTGTATAAGGCCTTCATGTCCGGCAATGCTTCATTACCCAATAACCCTGAATGGTCGTTGAAGGGGCTGGAAAAAGAGGCGCGCGCGGTGCGTATTGCTGATTATCTTGCGGGCATGACAGACCGTTTTGCCGTGGCCGAGCACCGCCGCTTGTTTGACCGCTCCCCCGAACTGGGATAACCGAAGCCAGACCAATATTGTTTGAAAAATTGCATCTGCAATGACCCAAGCCATAGCCAATTTGAAACCGAGCCAAACCCATGCCCGCCTCCCCATCAAATGTGTTTTTGTTATTCGAGCAAAAGATTAAAAAAATTATTGAACAATTTGATTTTGTTAAAGAAAATAACCTTGATTTATCGAAAGTGAATGTGGAGCCGCCGCGCGATCCGGCCCACGGGCACCTGGCAACCAATGCCGCCATGGTTTTGGCCAAACCGGCAAAACAAAACCCGCGGGCAATCGCCCAGCAACTGGTGGATGTTTTGCAAAAGGATCGCGATATTGCGACGGCGGAAATTGCCGGCCCCGGTTTTATCAATTTGCGGCTGGTGGACAGCTTCTGGGCTGACCATCTCAAAACTGTTGTGGAGGCGGGGGCAAAGTACGGCAGCAACACAACCGGCAACGGGTTGAAAGTGAACGTGGAATACGTTTCCGCCAACCCCACAGGCCCTATGCATGTGGGCCATTGCCGTGGGGCGGTTGTGGGGGATGCACTGGCAAATCTGCTCAGCTTTGCAGGCTTTGATGTAACTCGTGAATATTACATCAACGATGCCGGTGGTCAGATTAATGTTCTAGCTCAATCGGTATTTCTGCGTTACCGGGAGGTGTTGGGCGAAAAAATTGGTGATATTCCTGAAGGCTTGTATCCGGGGGATTATCTTGTGCCGGTGGCTGAGAATCTCGCGAAGGAATACGGCGACAAACTGCTAAACATGCCCGAAAACAAATGGATGCCGATCGTAAAAGATGCAGCCATTGACGCCATGATGGATTTGATTCGGGCTGATCTGGCGGCCCTTGGGGTTGCACACGACGTGTTTTTCTCCGAGCGTTCCCTGCATGAAACCAAAAGCAATACGAGCATGATTTCAACAGCCGTGGATCGGCTGACAGATATGGGGCTGGTTTATACGGGCACCTTGCCGAAACCCAAAGGCGTTGCGGCGCAGGATTGGGAAGACCGGGAGCAGCTTTTGTTCAAATCCACCGAAGTGGGGGACGACATGGACCGCGCCCTGATGAAATCCAACGGTGACTACACCTATTTTGCTGCTGACGTGGGATATTTTCAGGATAAATTCGACCGTGGTTACAAAGAAATGATTTTTATTCTGGGAGCCGACCATAGCGGATATGTAAAGCGCATGGAAGCATTGGGGCGCGCAATCTCCAGTGACACTGCTAAGGTGACCATTCGCCTCTGCCAGCTTGTTCGCCTGTTCCGCGATGGCAAGCCAATCAAAATGTCCAAACGGTCAGGGGAATTCATCACCTTGCGGGAAGTGGTGGAGGAAGTGGGGCGCGATGCCGTGCGGTTTATGATGCTGTATCGGAAAAACGACGCGCCCCTGGACTTTGATTTTGCCAGCGTGACCGAACAATCCAAAGACAACCCGGTTTTTTATGTGCAATACGCCCATGCCCGCTGCGCCAGTATTTTTCGCAACGCAAAAAAAGACATGCCGGATTTGGATTTGGGTGAAAAAGCACTGCAAGGCGCTGATATGGGATTGCTTCGCGATGCGGGGGAAGGGGCTTTAATTCGCAAGATGGCGGAATTCCCGCGTATTATTGATGCAGCAGCCCGTTCCCACGAGCCCCACAGGCTGGCGTTTTTCCTGTTTGAACTGGCCAGTCAGCTCCATTCCCAATGGAATAAGGGAAGAGATTTTCCAGATTTACGGTTTATTCACCAAGAAAATGCACCATTGAGCTTAGCCAGACTTGCTCTTGTAAAAGCAGTCTCCAATATTATCGCCTCCGGATTGGCGATTGTTGGGGCGGATGCCCCGGATGAAATGCGTTAGCGGTTCAAATTTGACCGCTGATAATTTCGCCGCATTCGTTTTGTAAGAGTTTGGATCTGGCAGCGTAACGGATTTTGAGGCATATTGCCTTGCGGTCCTTCCGAGCGCTGCAATTGCAACGCTCCCTAGTAAAAAAGTAGGTGTCAAAAGTGTTCGAGTACAAAGACGACTTCCTGATGGGTCCCAAAACAACAATTGAAAATGGTGAAAGCGGTGTGCAATTGTGCAGCGCCTCCCAAGCAGCCGATGAAGAATTATCAGAATTGGCCAAAATGGTCGGTGGTGATTCAGCAAATCCCAAAACCAAATCAGCCGATATTCCCCTTCTCGATGAAGCTCCTTCATTGGAATTCGATCTGGAAGGTGAAATTTCAAAAGCGTTTGAAACCACCGAGACTGCCGTTGCAGTTGAAGAAAAACCATCCGTTTTCGATACAAGCGCAATCGAGACAGCATTTACAGTTCCGGCAACTTCGGCTTCAGGAACAGGTGCCGATTTTAGCGATATGATTGGTGATGAACTTGACCGGGCTTTGGCAGAAGAGGTTGCGTCCGACACGGTGTTGGGTGAAACGTCATATGAACAAAGTATCGATAATTACGAACAGGAATTGAGTAATTTGGCTGGGGATGGAAACTCTCAATCGGTTTCAAAACAGCCTGCACCTCCGGTTCCCGAAGCAACTGCTCAGCCCTGGACGGTGCCTCAAATTATGGAAGCCCCTGCGCTACCTGCAGTACTTGATATTGCTGCGCAGGATGCCGCACAAATCGAATTTTCCCCACCAAAGATGGAAGATTTTGAAATCCCGGCTCAGGATTATTCTGATCCGGCGGCTGATTTTGGTATTTCTGCGGAAAATGTTGCAGCACCGATTCCGGAGCCTGAAATTGCAGTTGGTCAACAACATATTGAATCAGTAATTGGTGGCGCTGCGGCGCTGGGAATTGCCGCAAAGACTCAACAAACAAAACAACCGGTGGTTGATCCGGTAGCTGAATTTGAAGCCGGGAATTCGGGCGAAATTTCAACGGCATTTGATGATGATACGATATCGATTCCCCCACCCCATGTTTTTGATTCTCCGGCTAATTCCGGTCGTTCCGGGCGTCGTGCAGCGGTTGCCGTTGTGGCAGTCGCACTGTTCTCCGGTGCTGCCGTATTTGGCTGGAATGCGATGGGCGGGAAATCCGGCCCGGCTCCAACCATTCTGGCTTCAAGTGAACCTGTGAAGATCAAGCCAAAGGAAACCGGCGGCGAGGTGGTTCCAAATCAAGACCTCGCGGTTTTCAAATCTGTTGAAGGTGGGCAAGATTCTGCCTCGAAACAATTACGTTTGAAAGACAAGACGGAAAAACCAATTGTGGTTGCGGCGAAAACGCCGGTTCGGAAGATTGATACAAGAATTGAAGGAGCCGACCGCTCCACCACCGGCGGGTTGATTGTAAAACCGCGCCTGGTTCGCACAGTTGTGGTAAAGCCGGATGGAACAATCATCCGTACTTCAGCACCGAAGTCTGAAGCTTCAACCAGTAAGGTCGAAATTGCTGAGCCAACTCTTGCGCTCAATACAGAAATTGTGAAGATAAAAGCAGCGACTCAGGAACAGCCAACGGCAGTTCAAAAAACAACCGAGACTCCAATAGAAATTGCAAAACTCGAACCGACACCAGTAAAACTTAAACCTGTTGTTGCTGAGCCGGTGAAAAAAGTTGTCGAAACACCGGCTGTCGAACCTGTTGCGAAAGCGGCATCTTCTGTCCCATCGCCATTCGCGGTGCAAATTTCGTCCCAGCGTTCTTCTGCCGCTGCCGAACAATCATACAAAACTTTGTCCCGTCGGTACGCCAGCGTGATTGGCGGCAAAGGGGTGGATATTCAAAAGGCGGTGGTGAAAGGAAAAGGAACCTATTACCGTGTTCGAATTCCTGCGCCGTCCATAGTGGAAGCGAACAAAATTTGTTCCAGCTTGAAAGCCAGAGGCGGCGCCTGCTTTGTAACCCGCTAAGCTGGTCAAGAAATAAAACAAACAAAACCCGGTTCTCAGGATTTGAGAATCGGGTTTTTTTGTTTCAGATTTTGTGAACCGCAGATAAAACGGCTAAACTGCGAATCATGTCACAAAAAGCAATGATTTTCGGCCTGCAGGGCCTGACCATCACCCCGGAAGAGCGGGCATTTTTTGCCGGAGCTGATCCGTGGGGCTTTATTCTGTTTGCTCGCAATGTTGAATCTCCCGATCAATTGCAGGCATTGACCCGTGATCTTCGAGAATGTGTGGGCCGCAAAGATGCGCCAATTCTGATCGATCAGGAGGGCGGGCGCGTGCAACGCCTTAGACCGCCCCATTGGGAAAAATATCCGCCCGCTTCCGCGTTGGGTGCATTGCATACTTTTGATCCGCAAAAGGGCCTGCGGGCGACATGGTTGCATTCGCGCCTGCTGGCCTTCGATTTGTTGAAGATGGGGGTCAACGTAAATTGCCTGCCGGTATTGGATGTACCCTCACCGGATGGGCATGATGTTATTGGTGATCGCGCCTATGGCCAAACCCCCGATCAAGTCTCAAAGCTGGGAAGTGAAGCGTGCGATGGGTTGATGGCAGGGGGGGTAATGCCGGTGATTAAACATATTCCAGGCCATGGCCGTGCAACATGCGACAGTCACAAGGAATTGCCGATTGTCTCCACCGATCTGAAAACCCTGGCAAAAACTGATTTTCAACCTTTTGTTGATCTCAATCATATCCCAATGGCGATGACCGCCCATGTAATTTATTCCGCCATCGACGACACTGCACCTGCCACCACCTCTAAAGTGGTAATGAATGAGATTGTTCGCGGGCATTTGTCCTATGACGGGTTGGTAATGTGCGACGACATCACAATGAGCGCACTTTCTGGGGATTTAACCAAAAGAACCCGCGCAATCTTTGATGCGGGGTGCGATGTTGTGCTTCATTGCACGGGCAGGATGGACGAGATGGAAGAGGTTGCTAAATCGACACCCACGCTTGCCGGTAAGTCAAACGAAAGGGCAATATCCGCCCTCAAAGGTATCGGACAAACAGACGAATCGAACGAGGCCGATTGCCGGGCCGAATTCGCAGAATTAATGGGTCATTTGATGGTGACCAGCGCAGGTCAGCCCATTGCTGACCCAACAAATTACGGGCCAACAGGAAATGGCTCCACTGAAAATGGAAAATTTGCGTGAGCACAAACAAAACCCAGTCTGATACCACCGCCGATTTATGGGAAAGCCCCGTGCCGGTGGATCGTACCATGAGCGATCCCGATTTTAATGTGGATGTGGATGGTTTTGAGGGGCCGTTGGATTTGCTGCTGGCGATGGCGCGAACTCAAAAGGTAGATCTTACGAAAATCTCCATATTGGCGCTGGCGATGCAGTATCTCGAATTCGTAGAGAAAGCCCGCAAACTTCGTTTAGAACTGGCCGCAGATTATCTGGTCATGGCCGCCTGGCTGGCTTACCTGAAATCCCGGCTTTTGTTGCCCGCCCCGGAAGGGGACCCGGAACCCACAGGGGAGGAACTGGCCAACCAATTGGCGTTTCGCCTGCAACGTCTGGAAGCCATGCGGGATGTGGGAATTCAGTTGATGAACCGCAACCGGCTCGGGCAGGATGTTTTTGCCCGTGGTGACCCGGAACCGGTGATTGTGGAGAAAACCCAAAATTTCACCGCTACTCTTTTCGATTTGCTGACGTCCTATGCCACCCAGCGCCAGCGCCAGTCTGTCAGTCACGTAACCATTGCGCGCCGGGAGGTTTGGTCTTTGGGAGATGCGAGAGAAATTCTTGTTCGTCTGATGGGAAAATATTCAGACTGGACCCCTTTAGACGCCTTTCTCACCCAGTACCTGACCGATGAAAAAGACCGCCCCGGGGTGATTGCCAGTTCCTTTGCCGCAAGTCTGGAACTGGTGCGCGATGGAAGTATGGAAATGCGCCAGAGCGAAGCTTTCGGCCCGCTATATTTGAAACCGTCCGCAAACAAACCCATCCCGGCAACTTAAAAAGCCGTAAAAAGAAGTGAGTGAAAAAATGTCAAATGCAGTCGAAGAAAATATTTTGCCGTTTCCCCATCTTTTGGATGACGAGGAATTAGGGGAAGAAGGTGAAACCCTGCGGCTGGTGCGAATGGTTGAGGCCATAATATTTGCGTCCGCCGAGCCCGTCGCGGAAAAATCTATTGCTGCGCTTCTTCCAGAGGGAACAAATGTCAAAGAACTCATTGGCGAAGTGCAATCGGCCTACACCAATCGCGGGGTAAATCTCGTGCGTGTCGGGGATGCCTGGGCCTTTCGCACCGCCGATGATTTATCCTTCCTGTTGCAAAAAGAGGCAGTTGTAACCCGCCGCCTGTCAAAAGCCGCCCTCGAGGTTCTGGCCATCATTGCTTATCATCAACCCGTTACCCGCGCTGAAATTGAAGAGGTTCGCGGGGTAATAACTTCCAAAGGCACGTTGGATGTGTTGATGGAAACGTCCTGGATACGCATGCGGGGCCGCCGCAAAACACCGGGCCGTCCGGTAACCTATGGCACAACCCCGGATTTTCTTGATCAATTCGGGCTGGAACAAATTCGCGACCTTCCAGGGCTGGATGAATTAAAGGGGTCTGGTTTGTTACAAAGCCAGGTGCCGATTGCCTTTTCCGTGCCGGTTCCCACTGATGACGACGATTTGGAAGAGGACGAGGATCCCTTTACCTTGACAGATGTGGAAGAACTGGGACTTTTAACCCCCGGCGGAGCCGCAGACGAATAAGTGGCGCTCCAGACGAATGAGTAGCGAATAAGCTCGCCTTAAACAATTGGGCTGGTATTTGACGCCATACGCGCTAAGAACGCCGCCATGGGTGTAAACCGCAACATTGCTGACAGTACAAGACGTACCCGGTGGGGAACTCCCAACACTGCGGGGGTTTCAATTCCCCGTGAATTGTCGTTCGATGCTGTCTCCCACAAAATCGGTAATTTTGATATTTTGCGTAATATCTCCCTTGTGGCAGAGTCCGGTTCGCTCACCTGTTTACTGGGGCCGTCAGGCTCGGGCAAAACCACGTTGCTGCGAATTGCTGCGGGAATGGAACAACAGACTTCCGGCTCTGTTCTTTTGGATGGGGAGGAAATTGGCGGGCCAAAAATTTCTCTGCCACCGGAAAAACGTGGAATTGGTCTGGTTTTTCAAGATTACGCCCTGTTTCCCCATTTGACGTTGCTCGATAATGTCATGTTCGGCCTTGCCCATCTTTCCAACGGTGAAGGCAAACAGCAGGCCAATAAAATGCTTGTCAGAGTAGGGTTGCAAGGTCGTGCCGATGATTATCCGCACCAGCTTTCCGGGGGTGAACAGCAAAGAATTGCCCTGGCACGGGCACTGGCTCCCCGGCCCGGCGTGCTGTTGATGGACGAGCCGTTCTCCGGCCTTGATTCCCGTTTGCGAGATACAATGCGGGAAGAAACTCTGGGAATATTGCGGGAAACCCGGGCAACTTCAATAATTGTGACCCACGATCCTGAGGAGGCTTTGCGCATGGGGGATCAGATTGTCCTGCTTCACAAAGGCAGGCTTGAACAGGCGGGAACGGGAAGGGATCTTTATTTTCGCCCAAAAAGCCTGTTTGCGGCGGAATTTTTCTCAGAATTGAATTATTTTGATGGAAAAGTGAAAGGTGGCAAGGTTGAAACGCCGCTGGGGCCAATTCCTGTGAACGGTGCAAATGAAGGCCAGCGGGCAACAGCCGCATTTCGAGTGAACTCAATTCAGGTGCAAAGTGCTGGAAAATCACAAAAAGGCACGCTGGGCCGGGTTCTTTCAGCCGACTTTTCCGGCGATCACGATCACCTTCGAATCGGGTTAAATGGTTCTGATCAAGCCATCAGAGCGACAATCAGGGCAGGGTCTTTGGGCAGTGCGGCACTGAACGGTTCGGCAGATGTGGTACTTAGTCCGACATTAGAAGGCAGTTTTGTATTCCCAATTGCTGGATAATCGTGATATTGATCCCATATGAGTTAAGCACACGGTGAATAGTGTGTTGCGGCGCAAGCTGGCTTTGGCTAGATTGCACAAAATTAGAGGCCCCGACATAGTCGGGCAAGTTGGAGTTAAAATTATGGGACAAATCGGTATTTGGCAGATTGTCATTGTCGCGGTTGTGGTCGTGCTGCTTTTCGGACGCGGAAAAATTTCCGATCTGATGGGAGATGTGGCCAAGGGCATTAATTCATTCAAAAAAGGTTTGAATGATACCGAAGATGATGTGGCAACAAAAATTGACGACACAAAAGAAAAGGTCGTTGATGCGGTTTCAGAGAAATCAAAAACCAGCTAACGGTTTTTGTTCCCCGCACGCACAGTAATTTTTATATGATTTTGGAGCCTGGCCTTGTTTGATATCGGCTGGACGGAAATGATGGTTGTGGCAATTATTGCCATTCTATTTGTCGGCCCGAAAGAGCTGCCCGGCATGCTGCGTTCTTTTGGCAAGGGCATAAAAAAAGTGCGCGCCTTGGCGGGGGATTTTCAAGGTCAGTTTAATGATGCATTGAAAGAAGCTGAATTGGATGGTGTCCAGGACACTCTTAAAGATCTCCGTAATCTCGATCCCACCAAACAGATTAAAGACAAGTTGAACCCGCTTAAATCCGAATTGGAAGACATCAAGAACTCCCTTGAAGATGAGGAGGAGTTCGATCCCGGTTCAATCTTTGATGACAGCGAAGGGCCGGAAATTGCTGAACCGGAATTTGCCGACGTGGATGCAGCACTGGCCCGGCAGAAAAAGCTGGATGCAAAACCCGCAAAGAAAACTGTAAAAAAATCAGCCAAATCCGCAGCAAAGAAAAAACCTGCGGTGAGAAAAGTAGCATCGAAAAAGCCAACCGCGAAAAAAACCGCAAAGAAAAAGCCCGCTTCGAAATCTAAGCTTGAGAAATCTAAGTCTGGGAAATCCAAGTCAAATCAGAAAGCGGGCGCATGAGTGACGCTGACATTGAAGACAGCGCCGCGCCGCTGGTCGAGCATCTGATTGAGTTAAGGCAACGGCTGATCAAAGCTTTGATCGCGGTGGCAATTGTGTTCGTGGTGGCGTTTATATTTGCCGATCAGATATTTCAAATACTGGTGATCCCCTATGAGAGGGCGGCGGGTTCTGATGAAAACCTGAAACTTATTTTCACCGCCCCGCAGGAATATTTTTTCGCGCAATTGAAAATTGCCTTGTTCACAGCCTTGTTTATCGCCTTTCCGGTTATTGCCGGTCAAATTTACAAATTTGTTGCCCCTGGCTTATACAAAAATGAGCGCAGTGCGTTCCTGCCTTTCCTTATTGCCACGCCGATCCTGTTCTTTGTCGGTGCTTCGCTGGTGTTTTTTATTGTTATGCCACTGGCCATGCGGTTCTTTCTTTCCATGCAACTTGTGGGACCAGAATTATCCACCACCATTGAATTACTGCCGAAAGTCAGTGAATACCTTGGCTTGATTATGACCTTGATCTTCGCATTCGGCTTGGTGTTCCAAATGCCAGTGGTCATTTCCCTGTTGGCTCGCGCCGGGCTGGTGAGTGAAGCAGGGTTGAAAAGCAAGCGTAAATACGCGGTGGTTATGTCGTTTGTTGCAGCAGCCATTTTGACCCCCCCGGACCCTGTAAGCCAAATCGGCCTTGCAGTTCCCAGCCTGCTTCTCTACGAACTGTCCATATATGCCACACGACTCATAGAGCGGAAGCGCAAAGCGCGTGAAGCCCGTGAAGCGGAAGAAGCGGAACAGGAAAACGCCTGATTTCTTCTCCCTGTGAGGTGGCAATTTGTAAATGTGGCATGAAAAATGTTAAATATTAAGTGGATAAGAGAAAACCCTAAATCTTTTGATGAAGCAATGGGTCGCCGCGGGCTCGAACCTTTAGCCCAAGGGCTGGTTGATCTGGATGAAAAGCGCCGGACCCATGTGGTAAAATTGCAAGAGGCCCAGGAAGAGCGAAACCGCGCCTCCAAAGAAATCGGCAAGGCAAAAGCCAGTGGAGATGAAGCGGGAGCGCAAAAAGCCATTGCGGAAGTGGCAAAATTAAAGAGTTTTCTGCAAAACGGCGAAGAAGAGGGCAAAGCCCTGGCCCAAGCCGTGAATGATGCGTTGGCGGTTCTCCCCAATCTGCCAAGTGGGGATGTGCCGGATGGTAAGGATGAAAACGACAATGTTGAGCTGCGGCAGGGCGGTAAGAAACCTGACTTTGCATTTACCCCCAAAGAGCATTTTGATCTGGGAGAAGCCCTGGGGCAGATGGATTTTGAGGTGGCGGCAAAAATTTCCGGCTCCCGTTTTACAGTGCTCAAAGGGGGTATTGCCCGGCTGGAACGGGCGTTGGGGCAATTCATGATAGATTTGCATACCCAGGAACACGGTTACACTGAAATTCAGCCCCCCTTACTGGTGCGCG
>QILU01000149.1 GCA_003233475.1 Ahrensia sp. | reverse complement strand
TGTCCTGTTTGATTTGCGCTTGCAGCCAATTTGAATAATGTTCGTGATTACCAACACCAAATTTGCGTTAGGCGACGAAACACGCCGGGCACTTCTTGCCGAATTGTACTATGGTGAGCAGCCGCTGTCACAACTGGTCGAACCCTTCGATATATCCCTGACCGCCGTTTCCAAACATGTATTGGTGTTGGTAAGGCTGGTCAATCTGTTTGCAACAGCTGGCGGCACTCATTAAAGCAAACAGGAGCAAGTAACATGAATATAGCTGCGCGCAAAAAGCTGCTTGTCGAAGAAAAACGCGTCATGCGCCTCGGTGATGAATTGGCTGCAGCACGTCGCAAACTTCCGGCGGTTGAAATTGACCGAAACTATATTTTCACTTCTGAAGCTGGTGAGGTCTCGCTCAAGGGCTTGTTCGGGTCTTCGCGGCAGTTGATCATCTATCATTTTATGTATGGCCCGGACTGGGAGGAGGGGTGCCTGAGCTGCTCGTTCTGGGCCGACAATTTCAATGGTGCACACGAGCACCTGACCGCCCGTGATACGGCGTTTGCCTGCGTCTCAAACGCATCAATAGACCAGATCACTGCTTATAAAAAACGGCTTGGCTGGTGGTTTCCCTGGGTCTCGGCAAAGGGCAGCAGTTTCAGTGGGGACTTTGGCGTGACCTTCACCGGCCCGCCCGAAAACTATCTCGAAAACTATCCCAAGGGCTACAATTACACCGGCAAAATATTTGCCGAAGAATTGCCCGGTATCAGTACATTTCTGTTGGATGATACGGATGAAATTCTGCACACCTATTCGAGCTATGGCCGAGGCGTTGAAGCCATCAATGGAGCATATCATCTGCTTGATTTGACCGCAAAAGGCCGTCATGAGAGCGAACTTTCGGGCACAATGTCCTGGGTTAAACGCCGTGATAGTTATTGAGGTGCGTGTTCGTAAGGCAAGGATCGTTGAACTGGATCTGTTGAGTGATCTATGCATGCGATCAAAAGCGGTTTGGGGTTATGATAAAAAATTTATGGATGCCTGCCGGTCTGAGCTGACATTGCACCCACAGGAGCTTGTGCAAACGCAGATTGCTGTGGCCGAAGATAGCGGAAATATTATCGGCATGGCGCAGGTATTGGTGAAAGAGGATAGTAGCGAATTGTTAAAACTGTTTATTGAACCTGAAAGTATCGGATCGGGGATCGGTCGGTTGTTATTTGAGTGGGCACTACAGGCGACCAGAGCCCGGGGCGCAAAGCAAATGACCATGGAAGCCGACCCGGGTGCGGCAGATTTTTACCGAAAAATGGGAGCCCGTGATGCCGGCACCGCGTCATCGGAATCGATAGCGGGCAGATTTCTGCCGAAACTTGTCTATGATTTGCGGTAGGCGTCGATAGGCCGCGCCTTTCGCCTGACCCTACAGCATATTGAACAACAGATAACCCAGATTATTTATAGCCATGATCAGCATCACCAAAAATGTAGATATAATGCCAAACCCGCGGGCTTTTGGGCTATTTTCGGAAAATGCCAGAGCGTATCCATGGGAAAGACGGCCGACAAAAAAAGTGCTGCTGCAATACCCAGAAAATAGGTATTGGTTTGCAAATATTTCGCAAAGCCAATCAGTGCGATGGCAATCGGAGAATACTCAATCTTGCAGATTTTCGTTTTGGATTCACTAGATTCGTTCTGACTAGAGCCGTTCCCCTTTTGATGGAATCATCAAAAGGATAAGGAATCGCGTAAAAACAAAGCTTTAGAGACAAGTCGTTCAGCGTTTTCATAAAACGCTGAACGACTCTAAAGCAGCCCTTTTCAGCTTATCTCTTAAACAGGCGTATTGACTCCATTTGACTGCCTTTATACAATTCTTTCTTGGGGCGTCATGTCGAGTGGAGCAAAATTTAATGTCAAAATTCAAAGCGGCAAACATCAAAGCGGCTTTTGCCGCCATCACATTATGTCTGGCAGCAACCAGTCCGGCGCTGGCTGAAAGTGATGATCAACTCAGCGATACAGGAACTCAATGGGGCGGGCTGTACATTGGCGCCTTCGCTGGCGGGTATTTTGGTGAAACAAATATCACACCGGCTGCATTAGGTGGGCTAACAACCGATGGCAGCACCAATGGTTTGGTTGGCGGTGCACTTGTCGGCTACAATTTTCTTAATGGTGGCTGGTTATTTGGTGTGGAGGCAGATGTTGGCTGGTCCAATGCTGATGGCACGGGTACTGCGCCGATTCCGGGCGCCGTAACGCCTGTCTATAATTATGAGGTAGGCTTGGTCGGCCACGTGCGCGCACGTATCGGTGTACTTGTTACCCCTGAAACACTGTTATTTGCGACTGGTGGCCTGGCGTTTGCCACCGTTGATGTTTCTGAAACCACTGGCGTCACAGGCTGGAATGGCACAACCTTGGGCGGCACCCAAACCGGCTGGACAATCGGCGGTGGCGTAGAACGGGCCTTTACGGGCAGGATAAGTGGCCGGTTGGAATATCTCTATGACGATTTTGGATCAAATACCTATAATCACGGAACAAGCTCTTACAGTTCCAGTGCAACAGCTAGTATCGTTCGGGCTGCAATTATTGTTAAGTTGAATTAGCGGGTTTTCACAAAACTCATTCGGGTGTAATTCACCGCTCGGAACAACCGCGTGTATTATTGCAACAGTGCCGAGCGGCTTTCTCAAGATGAAGGGAGGTGTAATGAGATCACAATTAAGAGCTAAAGCAATTGCGATATGTGAAGGGAAAATTGCTAAGAAGGGCGAAACGGTTGGTCTTTCATTTTATGCTTTTTTTGCCAACAAAAATGATGACCCGGAATTGCTTATGGAAGCAGCCGAATGGTGGATCGAAAAGCATAAATTTGATCACTTTGAGAAGGCAATAAAAATACGTGATATAATTAAGTCGGGCCTTTAGTCAGCTTCCGCCTCGTCCACACGACCGACGGATTCGCATTCTAACGCTTTTCAGATCAGGATTGGATATGAACAACCTATCGAAACTCCACATCTAGCCTGGTTGAGCTGCGAGAGTTCGTCGTTTGAATGCCGCTGCACAGTATATCATCACCAGCGAGATCACAAAACAATAGGCTGCGAAGCCCAGAAACTGGCTCGACAACGGCACACCAAGATCGATCAGCCAGCCAGCAACACCGGGTCCAAGCGCTGAAAACAATACCATTAGCGCGGTTACCAGCGAACGGATTGAGCCAAGATGAAGTGTCCCGTAGATTTCCGGCCAAAGCGAGCCGTAGAGCAGGGTTAGAATTCCGGTGCTGATACCCATCATGGTCATGAACAAATATAGCGCCATTGGTGTTTCAACCATGGCCAGCAGCAGGACACCAAGGCCCTGGGCCAGCAAAAACCAGGGCAGAAGCGGAAGGGAACTGGTCCTGTCGATGATAATTCCCGATATTATACTGGTTACCATCGACACAATCGTCAGCCACAGAAATGACCAGGCAAACAACTCGATTGTCCAGCCCCGCGACGCCAGCAGATAATCCTGGTGAAAAAATATCGCCGTTCCAATGAAAGGCGGCGCCATCAGGCCAAGATTGGTCACCCAGAATAATGGGTCTTTGACCAATTCCGCACGGGTCCATTGTCGGGTGGTTCCAACAATTTCTTCCTCAAATTCGTCCTGCGGTTCGCGCTCCACCCGCATCAGCGCAACAATAATTGGCATAATCACCACAAACACCAAAACACCGGTAAACAACCAGGCGTCCCGCCAGCCAACAATGGCCACCAGTGTCACAAACATAACGGGAAAAACCGCCTGCCCGAGGGTAAATCCAAGCGAGACGATAGAAACCGATTTGCCACGATTTTTCCCATACCACCGTCCCATAGCAGTGAGTGCAATATGTGTCATCATTCCCTGCCCGAACAATCGAAGACCAAACAGCGCCAGTACCAGCCAAATAACCGATTGGGATTTCGCCAGTGCCATGCTGGCAAGCGCCAGGCCGATGATGGTAATGATGACCACCCGCGTAACCGATAATTTATCAACAATCTGCCCGACAAAAGGAAAGATGATCGCACTGGCCAGGGTGGCAATCATGTAAATGCTGCCATATTCCCCCGATGTGAGATCGAATGCCTGGCGAATATACCCGGTCGACAGGGCGATATAAAAGGTCTGGCCAAAACTGGAAAACATGGTGAGCAAAAACCCGCCCAGCAGCCAGCGAAGATTCAACTTTATAAAACCGAAATAGGACATATGAGAACAGCAAAGGGGGGTGATAAAAACGAATCAAATACACTGCCACATTACGGGCAAAAGACAGAGGTGACACTCATTTCATTCCCATGGCTGCGTGTTCTCTATTTAATGGTCACCACTTCTGTCTCAAACAAACCACTAGGAACACTAAAAATAAACTGCCCTGATTGATAGCGAAATCACCAAGATTGCGCGTTGACTCGAGCCAACTGCCTGCCTATACACCGCTAACGCCTTGATTTCAAAACGCTTGGAAAATATTAACCCTTGGGGTGAAATACGTATCAGGCGAAATGGTCAAACCACCATTGAAATTTGAGGCAGACCCGAATTGTTGAATAAGGAGTCGGTGATAAATACCGGCAGGATGAGATGAAACGTACCTATCAACCCAGCAGACTGGTTCGTAAACGCCGTCACGGCTTCCGTTCCCGTATGTCAACTCCGGGTGGCCGTCGCGTAATCGCCAAGCGCCGCTCCCATGGCCGCAAAAAATTGTCTGCATAAAATTGGCAATTTAACAGGCATTTCGCCGCGAGTAATTGATAATGAATATTACCCGTTTGAAAAACCGGGCAGATTTTATTCAGGCAAGAAAAGGAGCGCGTTCCCACGAGCGCGCTTTTGTTTTGCAACTGTTTGAACGCTCTCCTTTGCATCACCCAAATGCCTACCAGCTGAAAGATTTGCGTGTGGGATTTACGGTTACCAAAAAAATTGGCAACGCTGTATTGCGAAACCGTATTAAGCGCCGTCTGCGGGAAGCGCTTAAACAATCTGAAATTCCACCTCGGCTTGCCGGATGTGATGCCGTTTTTATCGCCCGCAATGAAGCGGCCAAACTGCCGTTTCAAGATTTGGTCACCCAGATGAGCCATGCTTTTGTGTGCATTAAACAACACGGGGGAAAATCCGGGGGCAAACAGGAAAAAAACAAAAATCAGCGCGATGTTGCAAAAACTTCCCCGGCGGGGCAGAAACGGCGCAAGAAACACTGAACAAGACATCAAACAAGATATCGGGGACAAGCATTTGGGCTGGATTTTCAGATAATTATCTCCATATGTCACTCACCCTTTTTATCCCCTTGGAAATTACGGATTATAGGCCACATTAATGGACAACCAACGCAATCTTATTCTGGCTGCAGTGCTCTCATTGGGCGTTGTTTTTTTCTGGCAATGGCTGGTTATCAGCCCGCGCATTGAAAAAGAACGTGCCGTTGCGGAACGCCAGCTGGCTGAGCAAAAAACCAAACAGGCCGCCAGCGGGAAAGACACCGCTAAAACCACAGAAAATGAATCCGGCGTTCCCGCCACTGCAGAAGGGGAAAACGCCTCGGCTATTCCCGGATCGCAAGTAGGTTCCGGGGCAACAACCCCCACCAAATTCGCCGGGCGGGTGCCCCTGCTTTCTGAAAAACTGGGCGGTAGCATCAATCTAAAAGGTGCCCGAATTGATGAGTTGCGTCTGCTTCAATACCGTGAAGAACTTGACCCTTCTTCCCCTGTGATAAATCTGCTGGCTCCGGTCACCGACGAAAGGGCCTATTTTATTGAACACGGGTGGTCACCAAATTCTGCCGCAGGCGCGCTCCCCGGCCCGAGCACTATCTGGTCGTTAGCGCAGGGTGAAACACTCACTCCCTCTTCCCCGGTGGTGCTGGAATATAAAAATAACAAGGGCCTGACTTTCCGCCGTAGAATTGAGTTGGACGCCGATTATTTATTCACCATTACCGAGACGGTTCAAAACACATCAAACCGGCCAGTGGCGATCAAACCCTATGGCCGTATTGCGCGCTATTATACACTCAAAGAGGCCAGTATATTTGTGCTGCACGAGGGGCTGGTTGGGTATATCGGAGACCAGGGCCTCGATGAATTTGATTACGGGGATATTGAAGACGAAAAACAAATCACCAAAGAACCATCAAAAATTGGCTGGCTGGGTATTACTGATAAATACTGGGCCACCGCGCTTATCCCTAGTGGTACATTCACCGCCCACTATAGTTATTATGCAGGCGGACGCCCCTTTTATCAAAGCGACTTTTTGGGCGAAGCCATTAACATTCCTGCCGGAGGCGTGAGCGAGATAACCAACCGGGTTTTTGCTGGTGCCAAAAAAGTCGACATTATCGACAACTACAAAGACACTTTCAAAATCGATAATTTTGACAAGCTTATTGACTGGGGCTGGTTCTATTTTATCACCAAACCCATGTTCAAGGTGATGGACTGGATATATAAGCTGGTGGGTAATTTTGGCGTCGCCATTCTGGCCATTACCGTCCTGCTTAAATTGCTGTTTTTCCCCCTTGCCAATAAATCCTATCGATCGATGGCGAACATGAAAAAAATGCAGCCGGAAATGACCATCATCCGCGAACGCTTTGCCGACGATAAGCCGCAACAACAAAAGGAAATGATGGCGCTTTACAAAAAAGAGAAAATTAATCCGGCGGCCGGGTGTTGGCCGGTGTTGATTCAAATTCCAGTGTTCTTTTCCCTTTATAAGGTGATTTACGTGACCATCGAGATGCGCCATGCACCGTTCTTTGGCTGGATTCAGGATCTGTCGGCTCCTGATCCCACTTCTTTTTTGAACCTGTTTGGCCTGTTGCCCTACGACAGCCCGTCTTTTCTGGCCCTTATTGCCGTGGGTATCTGGCCGTTGATTATGGGCATAACCATGTTCATTCAAATGCAAATGAATCCAACCCCGCCAGACCCGACCCAGCAAATGATTTTCAAATGGATGCCGGTTATGTTCACCTTCATGCTGGCCACCTTCCCGGCCGGTCTGGTTATCTATTGGGCGTGGAACAACACCCTGTCGGTGATCCAGCAAGGTGCAATAATGAGAAGCCAGGGGGTGAAGATTGAGCTATTGGACAATCTGAAAAAGATGCTCTCAAAGAAATCCGAATCTGAATCTGAGTAAGCAATTTTTTCGTTGAAAGCTGATTATTTTGCTCAAACTTTGGCAGGAATTCGTTGTATGGCCACTAAATCTGGCGACATAAACAATTCTTTATATGTCTTGCGCAGGCAAATATTCCCTGCTACACCGCCGCCAGAATTGCCTTTTGTAAAATCGGGCAAACGATTGCAAACTTCCCAAATTGCCAACTTCCCAAATTAAAGGAATAGCCCCCCATGGCTGAGAACGATTACATCGTCAAAGACATTTCCCTTGCTGATTATGGCCGCAAGGAACTGGATATCGCTGAAACAGAAATGCCGGGTTTGATGTCTCTGCGTGAAGAGTTTGGGGATTCCAAACCTCTCAAGGGTGCCCGTATTGCAGGTTCCCTGCATATGACCATTCAAACAGCGGTGTTGATTGAAACATTGAACGCCCTTGGTGCTGAAGTGCGTTGGGCTTCTTGCAATATCTATTCAACCCAGGACCACGCAGCAGCGGCCATTGCGGCGGGCGGAACCCCTGTGTTCGCGATCAAGGGCCAATCCCTGGAAGACCATTGGGATTACCAGGACCGCATCTTCTTGTTTGAAGAAGGCACCTGCAATCTGATTCTCGACGATGGTGGTGACGCAACCCTTTATGTCCTGCTGGGTGCGCGGGCTGAAGAGGGTGAAACAGAGTTGTTGGAAAACCCGCAATCTGAAGAAGAAAAAGCCATCTACGCGCAAATCAAAAAGCGCATGGCTTCCAGCCCCGGTTGGTTTGTCAAACAGCGTGAAGCCATTAAAGGCGTTTCAGAAGAAACCACCACCGGTGTTCATCGCCTCTATCAATTGATGGAAGAGGGCAAACTGCCCTTCCCGGCAATCAACGTCAACGACAGCGTAACAAAATCCAAATTCGACAACAAATACGGTTGTAAGGAATCCCTTGTGGATGGTATCCGCCGCGCCACCGACACCATGATGGCCGGCAAAACCGCTGTTGTGTGCGGTTATGGTGATGTGGGCAAAGGGTCTGCCGCTTCGCTTCAGGGGGCAGGTGCACGGGTGAAGGTTACTGAAATCGACCCCATTTGCGCGCTTCAGGCGGCGATGGACGGGTTTGAAGTCACCACCCTGGAAGATGCGGTAAAAGACGCCGATATTTTTGTCACCACCACCGGTAACAAAGATATTATCCGCATTGAGCACATGCGCCAAATGAAAGATATGGCGATTGTCGGCAATATCGGCCACTTCGACAATGAAATTCAAGTGGCAGCCCTGGCTAACCTGAAACATACCAACATCAAAGACCAGGTGGATATGTATGAAATGCCGTCTGGTAACCGTATGATCTTGCTTTCTCAAGGACGCTTGTTGAATCTTGGTAACGCCACCGGCCATCCGTCTTTTGTAATGTCCGCTTCATTTACCAATCAGGTATTGGCTCAAATCGAGTTATGGACGAAGGGCGATGAATATAAGAACGAGGTTTATATTCTTCCCAAACACCTGGATGAAAAAGTGGCCCGCCTTCATTTGGAAAAAATCGGGGTGAAACTGACCCAGTTGACCAAAGATCAGGCTGATTATATCGGCGTTCCTGAACAGGGACCGTATAAACCGGAACATTACCGTTATTAGGCTATTTGGCCCCTGACGGGGGTAAAATTAACCACTCGTTAACCCTTCAAAAATTACAACGGTCGCATGTCTGAAATGGCATGCGATCGTTTTTATTATTCGCCCCTCGCGCCGGGACTCCCGCTGGGCTAAATTAGGGCGAATCAGCGATCGGCAAAATCGCAGGGCAAACAGCAATTCTGGTCCAATTCCGCAGTGTTCGGGCTTAAATAGGAAAGATGTAATGGGGAGAGGCGCAGAATTTTTAGCGATCAGCATTTTTTCAATGTGCATTTCCACCACTGCAATTGCAGCCGAAAATTCGTTTTTTGATTTAATGTCTGATCAGAATTTTGACAACAATGTTGTCATGCTGATTATTTTTGTGGGTGCATTTGCTTTCGCCATGTGGTCGGCGACCTGGCTCATTCGGGAACGCCGTCAGCTCGACGATAACAACCGCTCTATGGCGTTGGAATTTGCCGATCTGAAAGCCCGCTATGATAAGGCCGAAGCACTGCTTGATGTGCCGGACCAAAGAGTTGTTATTTGGGAGGGGCCGAATGCCTCTCCGGTTTGCCGCGGAACCCTGCCGAACAATACCGGCGCCCCGGAGAACCCGGCAAAATTTATTGGTTTTGGCATTTGGATGACACCCCATTCGGCGCAATCTTTCGAAGCTTCGGTGGAGCGGTTGCTGGAGCAGGCTGAAGGGTTTGATTTGACCGTTGAGACCAAAACCGGCCGCATGATTGAAGTTCAGGGCCGGGCATCGGGAACCCATGCATTTGTGCGTTTTATCAGTCTGTCAGGTGAGCGCGCAGCACTTGCCGAACTGGAAATTGAGTACACAAAACTGCTGCAAACCACCGATACGATGAAATCCCTGCTTGAGGTCATTTCCTTTCCGGTCTGGATGCGGGATGCGGATGGAAATCTCGGCTGGGCCAATTCCGCTTATGTGGGGGCTGTGGAAGGGGGGAGTTTGGAACAGGTGAGTGAGAACAACATCCATTTGCTGGACGCCAGCGAGCGCCAACAGATTGCCAAAGTGCACAGCGAAGCACGGAAGAACAATCCCACTAGCCATTTCCGGGAACGCCTGCCCGCCACCATAAGTGGCGATCGGCGGATGATGGATATCAGTGAAATTTCCTATGAGGGCGGTTCTGCCGGGTTGGCCGTGGATATGAGTGAAGTGGAAGAGGTACAGGCCAATTTACGTCGAACCATAGAAAGTCACACCCAAACCATGAATCAATTGGCCACCGCCGTGGCAATATTTGACGGGAAAAAGCATTTGATTTTTTACAATCAGGCGTTTGAAAGCCTGTGGCAGCTCGATGCTAAACTGCTCGATAGTAAACCAGACAATGGCCGTTTGTTTGATGCCATGCGTGAAGCCGGCAAGATTGCCGAACAGCCCGATTGGGTAAAATGGCGTGATGACCTGCTTCAAATTTATGAAGAAACCCAGCCCCAGGAACACTGGTGGCATTTGCCGGATAACCGGACATTGCGGGTGATTTCCAACCCCCATAAACAGGGCGGAGTGACCTGGGTGTTTGAAAATATCACCGAGCAGCTGGAAATGGAAAGCCGCTATATCACTTTGACTCAGGTGCAGGGGGAAACCCTGGATCATTTAAGCGAAGCCATTGCGGTGTTTGCCCCCGATGGCACCCTGAAACTTTCCAACCCCTCTTTTCAGGCGTTGTGGAAATTGGAAGATGAGCAGGTCGCCGCTGGAACCGCCATTTCATCCATCGCCGAACAGTGCCACAAATATATGGAAGACCCTGGAATCTGGGATTCTATAAAACTCACAATTACCGGGGTATCAGACAAGCGAAACACCACCAGTGATCGGTTGACTTTGCAAAATGGTGCGGTGTTGGATTATGCGCTGGTGCCCCTGCCCAACGGGCAAACCCTGGTGAGTTTTGCCGATGTCTCTGCGAATGTAAAACTGGAAGATACGTTGAACGAACGCAACGAAGCCCTTGAAGCTGCGGAGCGTTTGAAAAATGCATTTATTGAGCATGTTTCCTATGAATTCCGTGCTCCCCTCACCAGCATCAAGGGTTTTGCCGAAGTGCTTGAGCAAAAATCCTTTGGGCCATTAAACAAAAAGCAGGCCGAATATATCGGCCATATAACCAGTTCCTCGAATGTGCTTCACGCCCTGGTTGATAACCTGCTTGATCTTGCCACCGTGGATGCGGGCATAATGGAACTTGATTTGCAGCAGATTGATGTGCGTGACGTTATGCGAACCGCAGCCGCGAGCATGAGCGCCCATCTGGAAGCCAAGAATGTAAAGCTGAACATCAAACAACTGGGTGGTGCAGGTAAGTTCATCGCAGACGCCGATCGTGTTGAGCAGGTGCTGCATAATCTACTCAGCAATGCGCTCGGATTTTCTCCCGAAGACAGCGTGATAACTCTTGAAAGCCGGGTTGAGGACAACTTCATATGCCTGAGTGTCATTGATCGTGGGCCGGGCATTCCAGAAGATCAAAGAGATACAATCTTTGAACGTTTTAACCGTGTGCCCCACAGCGGTGGTCGCAGAGGAGCCGGCCTTGGCCTTTCCATTGCCCGTTCATTGGTGGAGCTTCATGGCGGTACAATTGAAGTGGATGGTAGTGCAAAAATTGGCACAAGTTTTGTCTGCCGTTTCCCAAAACTGCCAAAAGCCGAAATGTCCCCCGCCGCCCACGCCGCCCAATAGGATTTTTCGCGCGTGGAACCCGTAAATTTTATCTGTTCGAATGAAGCCGATACTTTTCAATTGGCGGAAACTTTGGCGCTTGCCCTACGCCCTGGGGACCTTGTGATACTGAGCGGGGAATTGGGCGCAGGCAAAACCACATTGGCTCGTGCATTGATACGGGCTGCTGCCGATAAGCCTTATCTGGAAGTGCCAAGTCCTACATTCACCCTTGTTCAAACATATGACAATCTGCCCTTCGGCAGCCTTGCGCACATGGATTTATACCGGTTGGAAGACGGTTCAGAGCTGGAAGAACTGGGATTGGAGGAAGCGCTCAACAATGGCGTAGGGATGATTGAATGGCCCGAAAAAGCAAAGGACGATTTGCCCGCGCCAACAATGAGTATTTCCATTCAACAAGGTCTGACTGACGATGAACGGTTGTTTGAAATCAAGGGTGAAGATGAAGCCCTTTTGCGGGTAAAGCGCAGCATGGCGATCCGCAGTTTCCTCAATCAAAACGGCCATCAAAACAGCGCACGGCGGCATCTTATCGGGGATGCTTCCACCCGCTCTTATGAGGTAATTCAATTCGATGGGAATGAGAATAACCTTGTCCTGATGAACTCCCCGGCCATGCCCGATGGTCAGCCGGTTCGCAATGGAAAACCCTATAGCCAGATTGCCAAACTGGCGGAAGATGTTCGCCCTTTTGTTGGGGTGGCGCTTGCGTTGGAAAAACAGGGTCTGCATACCCCCCACATATTTGCGCAGGATTTGGCGCAGGGTTTCTTGCTGATCGAAGATCTGGGAAGGGATACAATTTTAACCAGGGATGGAGAGCCGCAGGAAGCGCGCTATCTGGCGTGCATGGAAACCCTCGCCATACTGCACGAAAAAAAATGGAATCCCAAGTGCCCGCTTCCTGATGGTTCAATTCACACCATCCCGTCTTTTGATCGTGATGCGATGATGATCGAGGTTGAACTGCTGTCCGATTATTACGCGCCCCATAAAATTGGTTCACCCCTGGGCGAAAAGGCCAGATCGGAGTTTCAGCAAATATGGAGCGCTCTGATTGGCCAGCTTGAAGATGCGGAAAAAACGCTGGTGCTGCGTGATTTCCATTCACCAAATATTATCTGGAATGAAAATGCCACCGGGGTGGCCCGCACCGGTTTGATTGATTTTCAAGATGCCTTGATCGGGCCTTCCGCCTATGATGTGGCTTCCATTGCTCAGGATGCGCGGGTGGGCCTTAGTGCCGGGTTGGAAGCAAAACTGGTGGATCACTATTGCGCTTTAAGAACATCCCTGGATGAACCGTCCTTTCGCAAAGCCTATGCAATAATGGCCGCCCAAAGGGCCAGCAAAGTTTTGGGGATATTTGTGCGCCTTTCGGTTCGGGATAAAAAACACATCTATTTGGGCCATCTTCCCCACATGGAGGCTTATTTTGCCAGATCATTGGCCCATCCGGCGCTTGCAGATTATCGCGCCTGGGTGGAAAGTGTTATTTCCAACAACACGGCTGAGTGATTCTGCCGACCAATTTTCTGGCAGGACTCAAAGCAGGTATGGGCAATAAAGCAAAAATTAAAAACGCCATGGTTCTGGCCGCCGGATTGGGAATCCGTATGCAACCAATCACCAACACCATTCCAAAACCTTTGGTGAAAGTAAGCGGCAAAACCCTGCTTGATCATGCGCTCGATGCCCTGGCCACGCAAAACGTAAATCGGGTTAGCGTCAACGTGCATTATCTTGCCGGGCAAATTGAAGCCCATGTAAAGCCGCGCAAATTTCCGCAAGTTGAATTCTCCGACGAGCGCAAGGAATTGCTCGATTCAGGCGGCGGGGTAAAGCAGGCGGTAAAATCATTTGAGCCCGGCCCGTTTATTATTTTGAACGCCGATTCATTCTGGGTTGACGGCCCGGTTCCCAATCTCAAGGCCATGGCCGAATTTTGGGACGATGATGAAATGGACATGCTTTTGCTGGTTTCTGCAAAAGACAAGGCCGTTGGGTTTGAGGGGCCGGGGGATTTTTTTATTGATAGCGATGGCCGCCTGACCCGCCGTGGAGAAGCAAAAACGGCGCCGGCGATTTATGCCGGCGCAATCATCGCAAAAGCCGAGAATTTCCACGCTGTTTCGGAGGCGAAATTTTCTCTTAATGTGCTGTTTGATGAAGCCATCGCAAACCACAGGTTGTTTGGCGTGATGTTGGACGGATTGTGGCTGCATGTGGGAACGCCTGCGGCCATTGGTGAAGCGGAAGCGGCCATTAATGATTTTCTCAAAGCGACACCATGAAGCCCCGCTCCATCAGGAAAAATGATCCCCATGTGGTTTCCATCCCCCCCGGCGCACCCTATTTGCCCACCCTTGTCGATGCCCTGCTGAATGGAAAACTGATTGAGGGGTTTGGGCCTGCAATCGATCCGAAGGGGTATGACCCTCTAGCGCTTTCATCCGTTACAATCTGGGTTCCTACCCGCCGTGCTGCACGCGCGCTGGCCAGTGAGTTTACGTCACGGCTTGAAAGTGATGTGGCCTTGCTGCCCCGGATAAAAGCACTGGGGGATGGGGACGAGGACAATCTGTTTTTTGAAACTGCGGGGGAACTCCATTTACAACCCACCATGGGTTCCCTGGAACGCCATCTTATTCTCACCCGTCTGGTCGCCGGTTGGGCCA